>JAZRUL010000034.1:0-4346 GCA_045652505.1 Candidatus Onthoplasma sp.
CAAGGATTGACCGAATTTCTGCCCGTGTCTAGCAGTGGTCATATTGTTTTGTTTGGCTCGTTTTTCAGTCTGGACAACCTTTTGCTTATTTCTATTGTCGCTCATATTGGAACACTATTTGCTGTATTGTTTTGCTATAGAGAGAAAATAATCGCTTTGATCAAGCAACCGAAAAATCCAACAAATCTTTATCTTGTTTTGGCAACAATTCCTGCAGTTTTGATTGTATTTCTTTTCAATGATAAGGTCGAATCGTTGTTTTCTATAAATAGCCTTGTTTGGGGATTTATTATCTCTGCCTTTTTGCTTCTTGTTGCAGACTTTAAATCAAGCGGAAATAAATACATGGACAAAAAATCGTCTCTACTGATGGGAATAACTCAAGGTCTTGCTATCTTGCCTGGAATATCAAGAAGTGGCGCCACTCTCACTTGCGGATTGTTGTGCGGACGAGACAAAAAAGAATGTCTTGATTTCTCTTTTCTTATGAGTATTCCAATAATTATAGGCAGTGCTGTTTATGAGAGTATAAATTTGTTATCTTGCCAATTAAACATCGCTTGGGGAAATATTTTCTTAGTGATGATTTCATCTTTTATCTTCGGAATATTATCAATAAAATTAATGCTCAGAGTTGTCAAAACAAACAAACTATATTTTTTCAGTATTTATATGCTTTTGCTGAGCCTAGTTATTGTTATTATTTTTTAAAATTAATTTAAATATATATTTAAATTTGCATCTCTTTTTTCATATTCTGTTTGACATAACAATTTTTAATGCTTATAATAAGATTATATGAAAACTTGGGTGAAAGTTTTGATTGTTATTATTCTGATGGCATGTGCTTCTGGCGCTACATGTTTAGTTTTTTATAATAACCTTAAGAAAAACAACAAGATTGATTATACTATAACGAATTATTTTGCAAGTAGCGAAAGAGTTATGTTCAATGAAGAATTGCAAGAAGCAAAAACAAACTGCAACGATTCGAGAATGAAACTAGTTTGCGACACTCTATATAATTTGGAAGAAATATTGGAAGATTGCAATTATTATCTAATAAATTATTATAAGAAAGTTGAAGACAAACATGAGATCATAAAAGAATTTGAAAATATAACAAACCAAAAAACCCAAATTTACTCAATGCTTGTTGAATATAACACAAAGTCTGCAAATAGCACATCGTTTGATAAATCAACCGGCTCAAATGACTTGTATGTATCCTTTGCAAATTTCTTCATAAAATATGCAGGTTTCATTCAATTGATCAATTCAAGAATCTGTGGAGTCGTTGAAAGTGATTCTTCGGATATAAAGTTCTCTGTTGTTGAATTGTATTCTCAAGTTGTCAAAGATTCTTTCTCTGAAATAAAAGAAGTAAAAAATTTGAAAACAATTGCCAACTCAGACAATATAGACTTGATGAACAATTTGATTGTATATTCAAATGGTCAAATTCAACTTGCCACTGATATTGCATATTTTGGATCAAGCTCAACACTTTTTATAATGAATTACAACCTTTGTGACAAGCACTCTTTTGCAAAGAATTTATCAGATAATGTCGATTCGATTTCTGGCGATGTTTCAAATATGACAACAATCGAACGAGCAACACATTACTTTAAGGAGATATTTGGATTTTAATGAAAAAATTATTCTTCAGCTTAATATTAACTTTTGTCTTGCTGGGAACTAGCTTGACTTTTTCCGCATGCAAAAAAGACACTTTTAAGCTTTCAGAAATGAATAACAAATATGAAACCGCTATTGCAAGTTATGAAAATGTGAAGATTACTGATAAAGGATTGACTTTTGTTTACAGCGAAAAATTTACACATGAAATCAACAATAATTTGCCTTATTCAAATATAAAAGATTTCTACACACCAATGTTCGACTATGCAACATCGTTTATCAATGGATTTATCAAGAAATGTTCCAATGATGAAATTAAAACAACAAAGAAACTAAGAAAAAATATCGAAACAGCTTTGAATAATTTCACTCTTGCCATTGGCGAAGTTGATTCAAATATTTCAACTGTCACAGAATTAATCAATATTGAACCAGCAAGCACAAGCGCATATTTGAAACTTCAAGGATTGTTTGCTGCGTATGAGAATCTGTACAAGTCTACTTTTGAATTATCAAATCATTTGCAAGAAATATATTTTGACTTTGCTGCTGATTTCAACACAAACCCAGCAACAACTAACCTTGACCAATTTGACACTAAGAAACATGTAGTTTTGTTGAACGCAAAGATTGCAAGTGCCAAGGTTGAATTGACTGAAGTGTTTATTGAAAAATATATTAGAGATTTTGATTATGCTACAAAATTAACCAAAAAAACTATGGACACTTTCAATTCAGTTCCTACAGAATTTGCAACTTTCAATGAAAAAATCAAAAGTATTGACAAAAACATAGACTCTTTTGTTGCTTTGCAAATTATAGAAGAAAATGTATCTAAAAAACAAGATTTCTATAATTTCAGTATTGAAACATATAACATTGAACTTTCAATACTTGATCATAAACCTATGTTTGATGATGCAAAGAATTCTATTGTGTACAAAAATGAAAAAGACAATATCAATATAACTAATATAAACAAAATGAAACTCGAATCAATAGACCGCTATGAACTTTTAGCAATTGAATATGTTGATTCACTTGCAAAAATAGTAAAATTACTGGAGATATAAAATGACAGAAAAAGAATATACAGAATTAGCAGACCTACTCTATCCAAACACTTTGGATATAAGTTTTTATTTCAATAAATATCAGCCAAGAAATACAAATGGCGAAATCACTCGTGTCGCACCAAGTCCTACAGGTTATTTACACATTGGTTCATTATACCAAGGACTTGTAGATAAAATGTTGGCAGACAAAACCAGTGGCTCATTCATCCTTAGACTTGAAGATACTGACGGCAAGAGAGAAATCAAAGGTGCCGGACAAGTTGCATACGATGGATTTGTCAATTTCAATCTAACACCAGATGAAGGATATCGTGGGGACAATCTTGATGAACTTGGAGATTATGGCCCATATATCCAAAGCAAAAGAGTTGAAATTTATCATTCATTTGCTCACGAAATCGTGCGTTTGGGAAGAGCCTTCCCATGTTTTTGTGAGAAAACAAACGGAAAAGACGAAATCATCAAGCGTCGCGAAGAAGAACTTGAACATAGTGACAATCTAGAAGTTAAAGACCCTTGCAGAGATTTGACTCTAGACCAAATCAAAGAAAAATTGAAAGCAGGCAAAACTTTTGCATTAAGATTAAAATCTTATGGAGATCCTAACAAGACATATACTTTTGAAGATCGTATTTTGGGGAAAAAAGAAATTCGTGAAAATGCCAAAGATGACATCTTGATCAAATCAAATGGAATACCGGTATATGGATTCGCTCACATAGTAGACGACACCCTGATGGGAACAACCACAATTGTTCGTGGACAAGATTGGTATCAATCCTTGCCTGTTCATTTGGAAATATCCGATGCTTTTGGTTATAAACCTTTCAGATATGCTCATACTCCAAATATATGTATCCTTGATTCAGTCACCGGCAATAAGCGTAAAATCAGCAAGCGTAAAGACTCTTTCGCAGACGTTCGCTTCTTCCTCAAAACCGGTTATCCAATTGAATCAATTATTGAATATTTGTTGAATTTGCTCAATAGTGACTTTGAGATTTGGAGAAAAAATAATCCTGATCTTCCTTATCAAGATTTCCCTTTCTCTATCGAGAAAATTGGTGTGACAAATCCTATGTTCGACTTCATGAAACTCAACGATATATCTAAGACAATCATCTCAAAATATACAGCCGAAAAGGTGTATGACGACCTTCTCGCTTGGGCAAAGACTTGGAACGAAGAAGATGTCAATATAATTCAAGACAACAAGGCCGTTTTGATTCAAGCACTTTCTATCGATCGTGGCGGAATCCGACCAAGAAAAGACATAACATATATGAGCGAAATCTTGTCTTTATACAATTATGTATTACCAAACTTCACACCTGAATTCAATTTTGAAATCGGCTCTATCGATAAACAAAGCCTGATTGATTTCTTGACCGATTATGCAAACAATTATTCTGAGAGCATTGACAATCAATCTTGGTTTGAAAATGTTAAAGCTGTTTCACTCAAACACAACTTTGTGGACAACAAGACATTCAAAGCAAATCCAGAAGCTTTTGCCGGCAATATATCAGACACTTCAAAATTTGTTCGTATCGCAATCACAGGCAAAGAAAACAGCCCAGAATTATTCTCAATCATGAAAATCTTGGGAGAAAACGAGTGCAAAAA
>JAZRUL010000035.1:0-2679 GCA_045652505.1 Candidatus Onthoplasma sp.
CAGCGTTCAACGTGACTATATGGCAGGTGAAATGAGCAAAGACTTGACCAAGCGTTTCTTGCTTCCAAAAGATATTTGGCAAGCACATGAAGATGGTCTTATTCATTTCCATGATGCAGACTATTTTGCACAACGTATGCACAACTGTGACCTTGTCAACCTTGAAGATATGCTTCAAAATGGCACTGTTATTTCAGAGACTTTGATCGAACGTCCTCATTCATTCTCTACGGCATGCAATATTGCAACTCAAATCGTGGCGCAAGTTGCATCTAGCCAATATGGTGGACAATCAATCAGTCTTTCTCACCTTGTACCTTTTGTTGAAACCAGCAGACAAAAGATCAGAAAGACCGTTGAAGAAGAACTCAAACGCGCTTGTGGAAAAGTTGATGAAGCTTTGCTTCATACTATCACAGAAGAACGTGTGAAGAAAGAAATCGCCAACGGTGTTCAAACTATTCAATATCAGATCATCACTTTGATGACAACCAATGGACAAGCTCCATTTGTGACAGTATTCATGTATCTCGGCGAGGCAAAGAACGAACGTGAACGTGAAGACCTTGCTATGATCATTGAAGAAATGCTCAAACAAAGATATATTGGTGTTAAAAATGAAAAAGGTGTTTATATCACTCCTGCTTTCCCAAAACTTATTTATGTATTGGAAGAAAACAATATTCACCCAGACAGCAAATACTATTATCTTACAGAATTGGCTGCAAAATGTACTGCAAAACGTATGGTACCAGACTATATTTCTGAAAAGAAAATGAAAGAACTCAAAGTTGACAATAATGGTGAAGGTCATTGCTTTACATGTATGGGTTGTAGAAGTTTCTTGACACCTTTCATTGACGAAAATGGCAAACCTAAATATTACGGAAGATTCAACCAAGGTGTTGTGACTGTCAACCTTATCGATATCGCATTATCAAGCCATGGTGATATGAAAGAATTCTGGAAAATCTTTGATGAACGTATGGAACTCTGTCATAGAGGACTTCAAGTTCGTCACGAAAGACTCACCGGAACAACAAGTGACGCTGCCCCAATATTATGGCAACATGGCGCACTTGCAAGACTCAAACCAGGCGAGAAGATTGACAAACTCCTTCATGGTGGATATTCAACAATCTCTCTTGGATATGCTGGACTTTGGGAAACAGTTTATTATTTGATTGGCAAGAAACTCACAGAAGACGAAGGCAAAGCACTTGGTCTTGAAATCATGAAGAAACTCAACGAGTACACAAAGAAATGGAAAGAAGATGAAAATATCGACTACTCTTTGTATGGAACACCACTTGAGAGCACTACTTACAAGTTCTCAAAATGCTTGCAAAGAAGATTTGGTATCATTCCTGGCGTCACTGACAAAAACTATATAACAAATAGCTATCACGTTCACGTGACTGAGCCAATCGATGCTTTTGAAAAGCTCAAACTTGAGAGCGAATTCCAAGCATTGAGCCCAGGCGGAGCAATCAGTTATGTCGAAGTTCCAAATATGCAAGACAATATTGAAGCAGTTATGCAAGTGATCAAATTTATTTACGACAACATTATGTATGCCGAACTCAATACCAAGTCAGATTTCTGTCAAGTTTGTTCTTATGATGGCGAAATCGAAGTGAAAGAAGATAAAGATGGCAAACTTATTTGGATATGTCCAAATTGTGGCAACCTTGACCAAAGCAAAATGAACGTTGCAAGACGTACTTGCGGTTATATTGGAAGCCAATTCTGGAATCAAGGACGCACACAAGAAATCCGTGACAGAGTCCTCCACTTATAAAACTATTCAAACGATTAAAAAAGGAAAAATTGGACGATTTTAGGGCTCCCAAAGAAGCCAACGTAGTGCTTCGCATGGGATAGAGCCAAAACCGTCTAAAAATGAAGTTTGAACACACCTGTTCAAACGATTATAAAGGACAAATTCGAGCGATGAATTATGCTAATATAAAATACAACGATATTGCAAATGGCGAAGGCGTTAGAACTTCGCTTTTTGTGAGTGGTTGTACTCATCATTGCAAGAATTGTTTCAATAAAGAAACTTGGGATTTCAATTACGGCAAACTATTTGATGAAGAAATTCAGAACAAAATCTTAAATTCGCTCAAACCAGACCATATCAATGGACTCACAATCCTTGGTGGCGAGCCAATGGAACCAGCCAATCAAAAAGGACTCATAGAATTTGTGAAAAAAGTTAAATCAACCTATCCAAACAAAACTATTTGGTGCTATTCAGGATATTTGTTTGACAAAGAATTGTTAAGTCCAAGCCGAGCACAATGCCCTTGGACAAAAGAATTGTTGTCATACATTGATATCTTGGTCGACGGAGAATTTGTTGAGGATCTCAAAGATATCACTTTGCGATTCAAAGGCAGTAGCAATCAGCGCATTATTGATGTGCAAAAAAGTTTACAAACAAACCAAGTAGTATTAAGTCATTTCAATGAAAAGCGAAAAAGAAATATTCTAACACTTTAGATAAATCATAAATAAATTTCCACAATAATGATAAAATTGTGGATTTTTTATTGAAAAAACACAAAAATATGATATAATAATTACATGAAAGTAAAAATTTTGAAGAAACTACCAAAAAGGAAAAATAAAAAAACAAAAAAATCCAACACCGAAATCAAAAAGACCTTACCC
>JAZRUL010000036.1:0-9600 GCA_045652505.1 Candidatus Onthoplasma sp.
TAAAACTTTGTTAGAATATTAGATGATAAAATTTTAGTCGTTAAAATTTGCCTCTTTGGCAAAAATAGGAGTGAGATGTTAGAGAACATTGTAATCAAAGGTGCGGAGGAAAACAACCTTAAAAATATTGATTTGACGATACCAAAAAATAAGTTGGTAGTTTTTTCTGGTGTCAGTGGTTGCGGAAAATCGACGCTTGCATTTGATACTATATTTGCTGAAGGACAACGCAGATATATGGAAAGTTTGTCAAGTTATGCAAGGCAGTTTTTGGGACAGATGAACAAACCAGATGTTGAGAGTATTGATGGACTAAGTCCGGCGATTTCAATCGACCAAAAGAGTACGAACAATAATCCTCGTTCAACTGTTGGTACTATCACTGAGATTTATGATTATTTGCGTTTGTTATTCGCAAGAATAGGCAAGCCGTTTTGTCCAAAATGTGGCAAACCGATCACAGTGCAAACTCTGGATCAAATTGTAGACAAAGTCATGGAATATCCGCTTGACACAAAAATGATGATAATGGCTCCGATTATTCGAAGCCAAAAAGGAACACAAGAAAAAATCATCTCAGGACTCAGAAAAGACGGCTACGTGAGAGTGATGGTTGATGGAGAAGTGTATTCTCTTGATGATAATATTAGTTTAGACAAGAACAAAAGGCATGACTTGTACGTCGTTATGGATAGAATTGTCATGAAAGAAGGTGTTATTTCCAGATTGACCGAATCGATTGATAAGTGTCTGCATATGGCAGATGGTCTTGTTATGATCAATGCAAATGGAGAAAACCGACTTTTCAGTGTAAAGTATAGTTGTGTGGATTGTGGAATTTCGATCCCAGACATTGAACCGAGTTTGTTCAGTTTCAATAGTTCGGCTGGAGCATGTACGAAATGTGGCGGACTTGGTTATGTAATCAAAATCGGGGAGAATTCAATCGTAAAGAACGATCGCCTTTCAATCAATGAAGGTGCATTGGCTGTGTTGGGATTCAATATTGATGCTCAAGGAATCACTAAAAAAGCTCTTCAAAAACTAGGCAGGAAATATGGTTTCACATTGGACATGCCATACTATCAAATCACAAAAGAGGCAAGAAATGTCCTTGTGAATGGTGAGAAGGGTAATGAAGAACTCATAGCACCAAATCTCAATCAATATGTGACAAGGCCAGATGCTTTGTTTATGGGAATTATACCAGATTTACTCAGAAGATTCCAAGAATCTACAAGTGAGTATATCAAAGACGAAATCTACAAACTTATGAGCGAAGATCTTTGCCCTGAATGTATGGGAAATCGTCTTAATAATAGTGCTTTATCGATCAAAATAGAAGGTAAAAATATTGCAGAATTGTGCGATATGTCAATAATCAAATTGACCGATTTTATTTCGAACTTAAAATTAACAAAAACTGAAAAATTAATAGCAGAAAGCATAATCAACGAAATCAAAGGAAGATTAAATTTCCTTGTCAATGTAGGGTTGACTTATCTCAATCTATCTCGTAGAGCAGGAACTTTGTCTGGCGGTGAATCGCAAAGAATTCGTCTTGCAACCCAAATCGGAAGTGGACTTAGCGGAGTTCTCTATATCCTTGATGAGCCAAGCATTGGTCTGCATCAAAGAGACAATGACAAATTGATTGAAACTCTCAAACATTTACGCGATCTGGGGAATACTTTGATCGTTGTTGAACATGACGAAGATACAATAAGACAAGCAGATTATATTGTGGATATTGGACCTTTTGCAGGTGTGCATGGTGGAAAAGTTGTGGCTCAAGGAAGTGTACAAGACTTGATTGATAGTGCAGATTCTATAACCGGAAAGTTTTTGTCGGGAAAAGACAAAATCGAAGTATTAAAAGAGAGAAGAAAAATAGAAAAAGGTTATTTGCGTTTGCTTGGTTGTAGAGAACATAATATTGACAATCTTGACGTAGCAATTCCAAAAGGAGTGTTGACATGTGTGACAGGTGTCAGCGGAAGCGGAAAATCAACCCTGGTAAACGATATTTTATATCAAGCACTTTTCAATAAATTAAACAGGAGAGATCAAGAAAATAATTTGACAGCTCTGTTGGGAGATGAAGAGATAGATAAAGTAATACAAATCGATCAAACTCCAATCGGAAGAACTCCAAGAAGCAACCCGGCAACATATTCTGGTGTGTTCACAAAAATCAGAGAGCTCTTTGCGCAAACTCCAAGTTCAAAAGAAAAAGGTTTTGATGCAGGAAAATTTAGTTTCAATATCTCAGGCGGAAGATGTGAAGCGTGTGCTGGTGATGGGGTGAAAAGACTGAGAATGTACTTCATGTCAGACGTATTTGTTCCTTGTGAAGTATGTGGTGGAAAACGCTATTCAAGAGAAATCCTCGATGTGAAATACAAAGGGAAATCAATCTACGATGTGCTTGAAATGACTATTGATGAAGCGTATACTTTCTTTGATAATATTCCGCAAATCAAGCGTATTTTGCAGACTTTGGTGGATGTTGGACTCGGATACGTGAAGCTTGGTCAAAGTGCAACTACACTTTCTGGTGGGGAAGCGCAAAGACTCAAACTTGCGACCGAACTCACACGTAGGGATACAGGAAACACTGTTTACATTCTTGATGAGCCAACAACAGGTCTTCATGTGTATGACGTAAAGAAATTGGTCAATATTCTTCAAAGATTGGTTGGAAATGGAAATACTGTGATAGTCATTGAGCATAATCTTGATGTCATAAAAACTGCTGACTATATCATAGATATGGGACCAGAAGGCGGAGAAGGTGGCGGAAAGATTGTGGCAACAGGAACGCCTGAAGAAGTGGTCGAAGAGAAATCAAGTTATACAGGAAAATATCTCAAAAAGATAATGAAAAAATAATTTACAGAAGAAAAATATTGTCAGTTAAGTTTCTTGACAATATTTTTTTGCAATGATAGAATTGGATAAATAAATTTAAGGGGTCAAAATGAAAGCAGAGATAAAGAAATGTTATCGTTATTTAGATTTGCCATACAATGCCACAAAAGAGGATGTTGAATTAAGGCAAAAGATTAGGATAAAAATATTGAAATCAAAAGCAAATAGCAAAAACAAATCATACGACAAAGAAATTGAAAAGGTGAATTTTTCTGCATTAACACTGCTAGATTTTATTGACAAAAATGGAGTTCAAGAGCCTGCAAAATTTTCTTTCAGACCTAGTGCGGAACATATATATGGAGAGTTGTTTGTTCTGCTTATGTTGATTATTGTGTGTGCTACAACTTTTTTCATAATGCTTTGATTATAAGAAATTGACCAAAGATATGCTTGAAGTCTCGTTCAGTCCGCTGGCGTTGTAATGCAACAATCTGGAATATGTAATAGCATCTTCTTGATTTTGGTTTATTATTGAAGAGTGAAGATATTGCAAATAATCAGATATGGGTTGCATATCTTTTCTTGATATAGAAATACTCAATATATCCATATGTTCGGTCCAATATTCGTTCAAATCAACAATTTTATTTTGTATTTCTTCATCGGTTGTAATATCGGATTTTAAAAGAGAGGAATAAATATATTCGCTCTCTTTTTCTATATGTGAGAGCGTTTTTGATGTGTATATTTCGTCCCAAATACATAGGCTGGTGACGGCGATAAATAAAATCAGCATCGGTATCCAAATCTTCATTTTTGCTCCTTATAAATGTTTTCAATTTGTTGGCAAGGTTTATTTTTTTCTTGAAAATATACTTTCCCGTCATTGTCTATGGTCAAAATTATGAGTTGTTTTTTGTCTTCAATATTGAGTTTTTTCAAGATATAATCCAACTTTTTCTTATCCATATGAATCAAGCGCAACTCTTCTTTCATGATTTTCCCATCAGATATAATAATATGTGGAAGTTTTGCTGGTGGATTGTTTACGCCGATGTCTTGACATGTTGCTGGGGCACAAGCACTTGTTGTAATAAGACTGATCTTGCCGTTTGTTTCAACGATTGCATATAAAATTTGGTCAAAACTGTAATAATTGCCTTGTCTGATTGCTTCCATAAGGTCGTCAACATTCATATTCAAGTCTTTCAGTGCTTGATATTCGATCCCATTAGGTGAGATGACAACAATCGGTTTTCCGCTCATTAGTCTTCGAATTTTCACACTTTTTCTTGTGAGAATGGTGATGATATAATGAATCAACACAAGAATTGCAAGTGGCATAATTCCGTGCAAAAGAGGAATATTTGTGTCGCTCATTGGAAGGGTTGCAAGGTCTGCGATTATCAGAGTGATGACAACTTCATAGGGTTGCATTTCTCCAATTTGACGTTTTCCCATAAGACGCAGGAATATCAAAACAGTTATATAGATCAATAAAACTCTTAAAAATACTGAAATCATAATATAATTATGCTTATTTAAGAGGATTTTTATTCTATGATTATCAATATAATGGTCTTTAAATGTGTTTTCTCATCTGTTTGAAAAAGTTTGCTTAATATTTGCAAGAAAAAACACCTTATTTAAGGTGTTTATAAATCTAGTGGTTCATCTTCTTCTTGGATTTTAGAAATTTCTTCAACTTTAACTTTCCTAGTAAACTTCAACGAGAGAGATGTTGCGAATTGAAGAGGAATACCAATAAAATATAATTGCCAAAGATTAAATCCAAATTGAAGAATCTGGAGATAAATTGCAGTTATCAAAGTCCATACAAGGAATGATATTGAGAAGAATAAGTGGTGCTTATGTCCCCAAATACCACTGAAAACTGTCAAAATAATAAAACATACCGGTAATGCCCAGATCCATATCATCCAGCAATTATGACCATTTGGAACAATCAAGGCTGTCACGTATCCGATGCATGCCAACAGCCAAACACATAGCGTTGACAAAATGGTGATAATAAGTTTGTTGTTGAGAGTTGGCTTTTTGATCTTTTGTTTGATTTTTTCACTGATAGGGTGGTCGCTCAAAATGTAGTCAACACTCACACCATACATATCAGCGAGTTGTTTTATGATAAAAACGTCTGGGATACTTTCGCCTCTTTCCCATTTTGAAATAGCTTTATCTGAATAATTAAGTTTCTCTGCAAGCTCCAATTGAGTTAATTTATTAGATTTTCTCAAATTGATAAGATTGCTTGCAACAATATCTTTTAATTCTTTCATACTATTATTTTATATTAAAAAAACAATAAAATCAAGCAAATTTCACACAAATTCTACTGTGAGTAGAATTTTTTTGCTGGTTTAATTTCAAATTCTACTTTGTATTTTTTGACTCCACTAATCTTTTTGTAGGTTTAGAGAAGAAATATGGCATTTTTGTTTGATTTTTGCCTATTATTTAGTAAAATAACGGCAGCAAGGAGGAAAAATGAAAGGAGAAAGAATTATTGTTTATGAAGATGAATTGAACGATGAATTCTCTGGGTCGAGTGTAAAACCGAAAGTTATTGATTCGAAATATAAATATATAATAAAAAATCCAATTTACAAATTGTTGAGTTTTATAACATACAGATTGATTGCAACTCCTATTGCTTATTGTTATAAATTATTCAATGGTGTAAAGTTTGTCAATAAGAAAATACTCAAAGATTATAAGGGAAAAGGATATTTCATATATGCAAATCATACAAACAAATCTTCAGATGTGTTGATGCCTCATATGATTACATTCCCGAAAAAGATATATACAATCGTGAATTCTTGCAATATGAATATACCTTTTATAGGTAATGGTGTTAGAACACTTGGAGCTATGCCAATTCCAACCGGACTTGACGGAACAAGAAATTTCTTGCAGGCTATTGAGAAGCGTTCGGTTGAAGGAAATCCGATTTTGATATATCCAGAAGCGCACATTTGGCCGTATTATACAAAGATAAGGAATTTCTCATCATCGAGTTTTAAATTCCCTGTGAAATTCAGCGAGCCATCGTTCTGCTTCACCACTACATATCAAAAACGCAAGAGAGGAAACAAACCAAGAATTGTGATCTATGTTGATGGTCCGTTCTATCCAAAAGAAGGATTAAGCATAAAAGAACAACAAGAAGACTTGAGAAATCAAATTTATGCATGTATGGAAAAAAGAAGCAAAAATAATAATGTAGAAATGATAAAGTATATAAAACAAGGAGAAGAAACAAATGATTAATATTTTATTTAGTGGAAATTCATATGTATTTGATGGAGTGATGACATGTTTGTTGTCAATCGAAAAACATTGCAAAGAGCCTTTAAACGTTTATGTTTATACAATGGATGTGAGTCATCTCAATCCAAAGTTCACTCCAATCACTCAAGAAGAAATAGATTTTATTGACAAAATGGTCAAAGAAACAAATCCAGAAAGCAAAGTGACAAGAGTGGATGTGACAGAACTTTACAACAAAGAATTTGCAAATTGTCCAAACGAGGGTGCATATTGCTCACCATATACATTGCTTCGACTTCTTGCAGATCAAATTGATGGCATGCCTGAAGACAAGTTGTTGTATCTTGATATTGACCTTATGTTCAATGGTGATATTAGAAAATGGTATGATGTTGATCTTACAGATTATGAATATGCGGCAGCAAGAGACCATTATGGAAAAGTATTCATCAGACCTGATTATATCAATGCAGGAATATTGCTATTCAATATGAAGAAGATTAAAGAAACAAACTTGTTGGGCAAAGCTAGACATTTGATTAAAACAAAGAAAATGTTGTTTGCAGATCAAGATGCTATCTATCATTCAACAACCAAGAAATTGATGATGCCTCAACATTACAACGATCAAAAATATATGACCAAGAAAACTCTCGTGAGACATTTCTGTAAGACACTCAAATTGTTCCCATATCCAAGAACAGTCAATGTAAAACAATGGAGAATAAGCGATATACATAAAGTGTTTGGTTGCTACGATTTCGATGATGTGTTGTATGAATACATTTATTACAAAAAATTGTTTGAAAGAACAAAGAAGAATGGATAATTCAAAAGGAGAAAATATGAAAAAAATTAGATATTATAATAATATGCAAAGAAAGGAAATTCCGATCTTCTTTGCTAGTGATGATAATTATGTGCCATATATGGCAGTTGCATTGAATTCTTTGATCAAAAATGCGTCAAAGAATTATGATTACAAAATCAAGATTTTGACCACAGGTATTTCTGAAGAAAATATGGCAAAATTGAAGAAAATGGAAAGACCTTATGTTGATATTGAATTTGTTGATGTCAAGAAATCTTTGAGTGAACTTAAAGTTGATTTGCACACTCGTGATTACTATACAAATACAACATATTTTAGACTCTTTATTCCAGATCTTTATCCTCAATACAAGAAAGCTTTGTATCTTGATGGTGATATTGTAGTTAAAGGTGATATTTCAAAACTTTACAATATCAATATCGGAAATAGATTGGTTGGAGCAATCACTGATGAAGCGGTTGGTGCTGTTCCAGAATTTGTGGAATATGTTGAAAAATGCCTAGGTATGTCAAGTGCAAGAAGATATTTCAATGCAGGAATTTTGATTATGAATCTTCATCAATTCCGCAAGCAAAATTTCATTGGTCAATTCTCTGATTTGCTTAATAAATACAAATTTACAGTTGCTCAAGATCAAGATTATCTCAACGTGGTATGCAAGAACAAGGTTTATTATATTTCAAATATATGGAACAAGATGCCATTAGATACTCCAAATTTTGACAAATCAAAAGTACAACTCATTCACTACAATCTTTCATTCAAGCCTTGGAAATTGGATAATATTTTGTACGAAGAAGATTTCTGGGCTGAGGCGAAAGAGACTGAATTCTATGATTTCATCAAGTCAGTGAAAGATAATTATCCACTTGAAATGAAAGAAAAGACAATTCAACAAACAGAAGCATTGAAAAGTGCGGCTCTTTTGGAAGCAAACAGCCCTGTGAATTACTACAAATTGTTCGTAGAACCAGAAGAAAATGATAGCCAAGAAGATATTGGTATGTTGTTTGATTTGGAATTGAATTTAGATATGGACGAAACAAGTCCAGCAAAAATCTAGGAGAATAAATGGAAGAAATAAAAAAATCACAAGCAAAGCTTGATGAACTTGAGAGAATCAGTCAAATGGAAATCAATGGAGAGTTTGACAAAGATTCTGGCATAGACCCTCCGACACTTGAATTGAAGCCAGATATGATTGATTATCTCAAGAAAAATCCTATCAATGCAATCAAAAATAAAATTGCCAATTTTCTTATGAAAAAAGGTGTGAAAAACTTCATAAAAAACAAACAAATTATCATCAAAGAGGTGATTGGTGCTGAAAAGTTGAACAGCGTAAAGAATGGGGCAATAATCACTAGCAATCACTTCAATCCGTTTGATAACTTTGCTGTTGAACATGCCTTCAATATGTCAAAGAAAAAACGCAAACATTTATGGAAAGTGATTCGTGAAGGAAATTATACAAATCCTCCATGTTTCAATTTCTTCTTTCAAAATTGTAATGTATTGCCACTTAGTTCAAATACTGAAACAATGAAAAAGTTCATGAATGCGGTCAAAGTAATTTTGGAGAAGAAAAAACATTCAATTTTGATTTATCCAGAACAGGGTATGTGGTGGAATTATAGAAAGCCTAGACCTTTGAAACAAGGTGCATTCAGATTTGCGGTGAATAGCAACGTGCCTGTTGTTCCAATGTTTATCACAATGGCTGATACGGACATTATTGATCCAGATGGCTTCCCAATGCAAGAATATACTGTTCATGTATTTGATCCTATTTATCCGGATGCGAATTTGGATAGAAAAGCAAACATAAAGATGATGATGGATAAGAACTATCAACTTTGGTGTGACAAATACGAAGAAGTTTATGGCGAGAAAGTTGAATACACAACAAAAAAATAGAACTGCGTATATACGCAGTTTTTTGTTTGAGTATATAATTTAGACATCCTTCTCCAAAGAAAAAGTGTTTTATTATTAGAGAAAGCCACAATTTTTATTTGTGGTTTTTATTGTCTTGATTTTTTGTGTTTTATAATATTTAACATTTCTTTGAAGTCATAAACGTTGAATATTTTGCTTATTATAACGACGAAAACAATGCTTATTCCGCCACCAATAACCGCTGATATGAAGTTTCCAAGACTTATTACAAAGATATTTGCAATCAAATGTCCTAGAATACTGCATGGTAGAATGATCAAAGTATACTTAAATGTTGTTGATATTATATTGATTTTAATTCCTGACACAGCTTTGTTGATTTTTCTTATATTGAGCAATGAGATAACCGACATAGAAATCAGATAAGATGTTGTGACAGCATTGATTTTTATTATAGGGGTCAAAACAATCAATGAAACCACCAATATTATTGAGCCGATCAAATAGTTTACGAACGATTTAACTTCCAAATTCAAAGCATCTAATATGCTTCCTGTAAGATTGGTCAATACGATTGGCAAAATGCAGAAAGCTGACATTTGGAGTATGATTCCAGACGTGAGATTGTCGTATAACACAAGTCCTATCAAATCGCCCACAGAAAGATATAAAGGAATAAACAAAGTCGGAGGCCAAGCGGT
>JAZRUL010000037.1:0-2933 GCA_045652505.1 Candidatus Onthoplasma sp.
ATACTATAAGTAATGGTGGTACTATAGGCATAACTGCAATAACAGGTGGAAAAGAATATACTCATACACATAATAACTACACATTCAGTATCAAAATCTTGAATGGTCAGTTGAGCATTAAACTTCTTGCTGGAGCAGGAAGGACTAAGTTCGATACTTTGGTTTATAAATTCACTCTTTATAGCGATAGTTTGGTTGCTACAAACTTTGAAATCGTGTTTGCAAACTATGATATAGAATTTATGTCAAACGATATTATCCAAGATGATAGTGTTATTGAATTGAATGACAAAATAAGTATAATAAAGAATTCAACTACAGAAGCGGGAAAACCTGCAATAAAGGTAGGTTTGCAATATGCAGAAATGAGACAAGGAACATATACTGATGTTGCAGGCGGAAAGACATATAGTGATATAAGTCAATTGGTGTCTTATGATAAAGGAAATCATGTGTTGACGATGAAAGCAATTGCGAGTCAAGTGAATGCTGCAATCAAATTTGAAGTGTTCACGGCGAGCGATGAATATAGCCTTGGAGAATATGAATATACTTTCACTGCTTATAAAAACTTCTATTTCAAGATTAGTGGAGAGTTGATCAAAAATAATAGTGCGAGAACTGATTACTTGATGACAAATAATCATATTTCGGGCGAAGAATATAGAGATAACTATACAAATTTCACACAAAATGCTGTTGAGTATACTATTCATGGTGACACCAATAGTTATTGTTCAGATCTAAGTTTGCAGATGGCAAAAATTAAAGATCAAACGAAAGAGATCATAGTTGGAAACAGCGAAATGGAAGGATATATCAGTGTGGTTTCTTCCAATGATGACGTGGTTGTATTTGATGAAAGAACAGATTCAATCATATTCAAAAAGGAATATTATAGCGAAACAGAACCATTGACATTAACAATCAAAGTTGATATGACCGGATTGGGAAGAGGAAAATATGATTTCACTTGGAATATCTATCCAATAAATTTCATCAATATGATTCCAAAAGAGTCTCAACCTGTCGAGATGGGTGGTGAAGGATTTATATCTGGACAATATGTTGATTTGTTGACCAATTCAACTCAATCAGAATCTCAAGGAATAGATTTCTTCCATACTCATGACACTGCTGGAAATAGTATAACTATAACTAGTTTGTCAGTGAGAAGTTCAGTTAGTACAAATCAGGATACAGGATTTGATAGTAGCAATGTTAACAATGTGTCCGATTTCTATGATGCGAGTGGTAATAAATATGATGATGTGACATCAGGCTTGCGTAATAATAGCTTGGCAAGAGTGAAATTGCCATTTGTTGAGCAATCTTCTTCTGCTGCTCATTCTTCAACTCACTTTGTCACTTATGAAGTGGAAATTAAATACACAATTAGTGATAAAACTTATACTCAAACTGAATATGTGACTTATGGAGTGTATAATCCAGTGAATATAAGAGATAATGCTAATGGATCAAAACAAATTGACGTTGATACTCTTACTGATAATGAGTTGACAATCTTCTTCAATAGTTCTGAATATACTGGAACAGATATTGTGCCATTGTTCAACTTGAATGAAAGTGAATATATGAAATGGGAAAACCTTGACAATATGTATGTTCGCTTCAAGATAAGTGCAGATTCAGATAAGACAGGAACTGTATTTGATGGTGTTGATTATGTGTATTACAAACTAGAAAAAATCGAAGTGACTGACAATAAAGGAACAAAAGATAATACAGATGATGATACAACTCATAATAAGTATGTAATCAATATTTCTGAGCCTTATAAAGATATTACTGACGCGACACATATAGCATTAAGTGGAACTAAAACATTATTCAAAAACTTCTTAAATGCGGATATAGATATTATGATGAATGGTGAGGTTGTGCATGGTATCAAGGCGTACAACGGACAAACTGGTTTCAAATTATATACAAGCAATTCAATCAAGAGCTATGCTGAAGCTATTAATGAAGATAATGATAAAAATAATGATCTTGATATTTACACATTCAGTGATATATTCAAAAAGACAAGTTACTTTGATGCCTATGCATACAAAATTAAAGATGAAATGGTGTTGGCTCTAGATTCTAGCGAAATCACTGTAAATGAAGATGGATCAATAGAAACAGCAGGAAAAACAGATTGGATTAAATCTCTTGAAGCTACTGACTCTTTAAAGGCTGGAAAATATTTTTATGCTGGTACAATCACTATACCATTGATTAATGGTGGTGAGACTACATTTAATGTTTATAGTTGTACTTATACAAGAGATGGTAAAGATAATTTGTATAGTATCTCTAGAACATTCTATGTGATCAATAAAGATAGAATTATCGCTCCGAATTTGAAGTTGAGTGAGGGCGTGACATTTGAACAATTGTCAGTGGAAGATTATACATTCGAGCAAAGTAATTTCATTGAATACACAATGGATGAAATTAAAAAATATTTGGTTGCAAATAATCCTGCAACTGAAACAATAGGAATAAGTACAACTTATAAGATTGGTGGTGTTAAATATACTGCGGATACAACAAAAACAGATTTCACTGAGGCTGTATCTATAAAAGATGGTAAAATTTATGTAAGCAAGGCATTCTTGCAAGCATATAAGAACATGCATCAATCTGAGAACACAGTCTTGTTGACTTTCAATACTACTAATGCAGAACCATATATTGAATTCTCAATTTTGTTTGTATTGCCTAGTGTTGGAACGTTGGAATGCAACTACGGAGATGCTGTATCTGAACAAGCATCAAATGGAATCAATACAATAACAAGAACGATTTCTATCGATCGTTCGGTTGACGGCACTAAAATTGATGAGATTTTATCTAAGTTGAGTGTAAGTTCGTATGACAATTCTATAAATATGTCAAATAAGTTTGAAACTGATAAAATTACA
>JAZRUL010000038.1:0-1765 GCA_045652505.1 Candidatus Onthoplasma sp.
AGGAACAATGAAAAATGATTAATTAGAAAATCACTTTAATTGTCCACAATTGTTCATTCATCATTTTTAATTCATCATTAAAAAACTCAGGTTATACCCTGAGTGAAAAAACTTATATTGTAGGGCTCCCAAAAGACGTATGTCGCAGTGGGATAACAAGAAAGTCAAGTGCCAATGCTTTTTGAGCTTTTTTATATAAAAAAGCTCAAGCAACTAGCTTGAACTTTCGAGTGGTGGTGCGGATGACAGGCGAGCAGTGTTAAGAAATATGCCCTTTGGCATATTTTAACGTAGCGAGGGGAGCAATTTGTTGCGGTCTGCCCGACAAGGGTTGAACCTTGGTTCAAATCCTTGTAAAACTTAAAAAAACACCAATATTTTTATGGCTCCCACGAGATGCAAATCGAAGTGGGAATAAGGAGCATTGGTTTAAAAGGCCAATTTGCGATAAAAAATCAACCACTTTTCTCAAATAATCGAAAATATGTTTGTATTTTTCTTTACAAAAAATCGCAAATGGTTATAAAACCAAATGCGACGCTCTGGTGCGGATGACAGGATTTGAACCTGCAAGGTCACCCACTAGAACCTGAATCTAGCGCGTCTGCCAATTTCGCCACATCCGCATATTAAGTTTTGTTTATCGATAAAGTGTTTTGGATCTAAGTTATTTCAGCGCTAGATTTGTAGGGCTCCCATAAGTGCTCGCACGACATGGGAAGAAGGAGCAAGCAACTAAAAGGCCTATGATTGCAGCGCAATCTGGCAATAAGTTGAATTGCGACGTGGCGTCTGCCTTTCGCCACATCCGCATATCAAGTTTAGATAAAACTAAACTTTATTTAAACTTTACAAACAAACTTACAAATAACGCAACATAAAAAAACATCATACTCTGCCTACCAATCCGATAACAATATATTATCACAATTTAAAAAATAAGTAAATAGATATGATGCTTTTTATTATTTATGACAAACAAATCAACATTTCGTAATACTCAACATTCTCTTTGTCAACTTCCAATTTATTCAAAAACCTATCGGCCGCTTCCTGTGTTTCAAAGTTTCTTCTAACAGACACATAAGCATCGGCAATATCATACCACTTTTGCCTGATTCCAGCATTTCCAATATCAATGAAACCAGAGAATTTATTATCATCAATAAACACATTTGGCAAAGATACGTCACCATGCGAAAAATATAATTCTCCATCTGGTTTGTTTTCTTCAAGATATGCCACTACCTCATCGAGAGATTTGAATCTATCAAAAACTTTTTTATCTGGAATCTCTGTGATTTCTTTTGCTTTGATTCTTTGTTTGATAGTTTCAATCTCTTTATCCAAATTAAAGACTTTCAAATTTTCTTTTAGTTTATCATTAAGCTTTACATTTTGAATTTGTTTGATAGCATCTACTACGCAATTCAACACCATATCTTCATATTCAAAAAGATCGTCATCGCAACTCATCTTTCCTTTCATCTCGGTTGTAATGATCACTTCATATTCATCTTTGTAATACTTCACAACATTTGGAATTTTGATATAATTTTTCAACAAATCAAGCATCTTGTGCTCATTTGTCAAAACACCCACTTCTCCTACTTTCAAAAACAAAACTTCATCATCTTTTTCAAGTTTATACACAAAAGTATTAGAGCATCCTATTTCAATCTCTATCCAATCATAATCCTTCAAAAATTCAAATTCTTTGTTTTGTAAAATCTTGTCTTTCATCATTATTCCTTGTTTTTGTTAT
>JAZRUL010000039.1:0-7277 GCA_045652505.1 Candidatus Onthoplasma sp.
CCAAAGTGAAGTAATTTGGCAAAAATTGTGAATTAATTTAATATACTGCACATTCTATACTAATAAAAAAGAGGTTTAGTATTTATTAAAGGAAGGTTTAGTATGGATATTGTAAAAAAGATCGATGAAATAAGAGTTAAAAGAGGGTGGACTTTTTATAAACTTGCACAAGAAAGTGGTTTAACTCAACAAACCTTTACAAAATGGATGGAAGGAAAGACTATGCCCACCATACCAGCGTTAAAAGCGGTATGCAACGCTTATGGAATTTCTCTTGCAAATTTCTTTGCTGAAAATGATATGGTTGAAATAACTCCGGAAACGAAATCTGTTTTGGATCATTGGAATTATTTAACAAAAGAAGAAAAAGACTCTATTAAACTTGTTATTGATAATTATATAAATAGAAAAAGATAAAAAAAGAATCCGAATTATCGGATTCTTTTTTGCTCCTTACATATTTATTAGAACCTTTTATTTTACTTTCCGCTTTTTGAGACGAAGAATACTGCTAAAGTTCCTGGGCCTGCGTGAGAACAAATCACTTGAGTGAGATCAGAAATTATTGGACGCTTGTTGAGTTTGGCTTCGATCATGTCTGCGAGAGCATTTGCCTCATCGATACAATCCCCATGACCAATGAAAATATATTTGTTGTCAACAGCACGTTCTATACAGATATTGGCAAGTTCTGCAATAGATTTTTTTCTTGACATAACTTTCTTGAAACTAACAAGTCTTCCTTCTTCGTCAACGCGAAGAATTGGTTTGATATTAAGGATTGCACCAACAATACCACTGAGTTTGCTTACCCTACCGCCACGAACAAGATATTTCAAATTGTCAACTGTGAAGTATGCGCAAACATCGTTTTTGAATGCTTCCAATTCGTCAACGATCTCTTGTGGTTTCTTGTTTTGGTCGATCAATTCTCTTGCTTTGAGAACGATGATGCCTTCTCCTGTAGATGCTTGCAAAGAATTGACAACATAGACTTTGTTCTTGTGAGTTTCGTTGAGTTCTTTGGCAATACGTATGATTGTATCAGTGTTTCCGCTAAGGGCAGAAGAGAAGCTGATATGAATCACGTCTTCACCTGTGTTTAATAACAATTCAAAATATGCTCTTGCTGTCTCGGCATTGATTTGTGCTGTCTTTGGAGCTGCACCATCACGCATCTTTTGATGGAATTCTTTGTTTGGTAATTGGTCAGACAAGTCGTCATATACTTCGCCGTCCAAAATAACTTGCAACGGAATCATACTAATGTTATGTTTTTTGTATAACTCGTTCGGTAAATTTGCTGTTGAATCTGTACTTAATATCATATTTATCTCCTATATTTTAATTTAACAATTGTTTCTACATTTTTTGTGTTCGGGAACATATCAAAAGGAATTATCTCAACAATCTCGTAGTCTTGCAATACAAAGTTCAAATCTTTTGAGAGTGCGATAGGATTGCAGGACATATAAATTATTGTTTCCACACCTATTATACTCTCCATGACCACTTTTCCACAACCTTTTTTTGATGGGTCTAATACGATAATGTTTGGTTTTTTGTCGAAACGCTTTATTTCATTGTCGACCGATCCCAAAATGTTGGTCATATTTGTGATTTTGTTTTTTTGTTTGAGATTGTTTGCGTTTTGGTGAGAGTTGTTTACGATTTCGATCCCGTAGACATGTTGGCATCTCTTGGCAAGGATGGCAGAGAGCAGTCCTGCGCCACTATATGCGTTTATTACAATATCATCTGGATTGATGTAGTCCAAGATTTTTTGATAAATTTTGTTTTGAATGTCCAAGTTGGTTTGATGAAAACTTATCAAATCTACATTATATGAAATGTTAAAATTCTCTATTTCAATCTTTTTGATACCTGCAACATGAATTGTCTGACCGGACAAAACAACCGAGTCATTTCTTTTGTTAACGATAAGGTAAAGGCCGATTTGGTTTAATTTCGACGCTAATATGTCGAAAAATCCATTGAGTTTAATTTTTGATTTGGCTACAACACCCACTAGGATTTGATTCGAAATTTCTCGTATTACTAGATTTTTGATAACCTTTCTTTCGTTAGTATTAAGAGAGAGATAAAAATCTTTGAAAACTTTCAAAATCTCATTCATGTTGGCTGAGAGCAGTGCACAATTATCAACTTCCACAATTGTCTTTGAATTGGGCTCAAAAAAACCAATTTTACCATCTACTATGTTGAAACTGACCTTGTTGCGATAATTGTATTGATGCTCTGATGGAACAGCTGCTAAAACGTTTGTGTCAACTTTTGAGATCTTTCGAATAGTCTTCTTGACCAACAAAGATTTGAATCTGAGTTGTTCATCATAAGACATGTGCTGAATGTCGCAACCACCACATTTATCAAAATAAGGGCAAGGCGGACAAACTCGCTCGGTTGACTTGGTTGTTATTGAATCAACTTTTGCGTTGGCATAATTCGGAAAATCTTGTTCAATTGTCACATCAACGGTTTCATCAATCAGAGAATTGGGAACAAAAAGTGTTTTGTTGTCTATAAAAGTCACACCTTCACCGTTCATTCCATAGTCTAAGATTTTTACTTCCATACGTACATTTTAAACAAAATTGATGTTAAAGTCAAATTTTATTAAATAATTTTCAAAATTTTTGTTGATTTTTCAACAAATCGACAAAATCATACTTTTCTGTCGTTTTTTACTTGCTTATATTTGATAATTTTATTATAATAAAACCATATTTATAAATTTTTGCTTAAGGAGAAAAAATGAAAGTAGGTTTAGTTATAGATAATTCAGGATACATGTCAGATCAAGATTTGGTGAATTGCGATGTGAAAAAGGTGATACCAATTTCTTTTGTGATCAATGGAGAAGAATATTATGAAGGTGTGAATCTCACTCAAGACGAATTCTTCACTTTTATGAATGACAAAAATACAGAAGCAAGCACATCTCAACCTAGTATTGAAATGGTCAAAGAAGGTTGGAGAGAAGTTCTCACCACTTGTGATGAAATTGTTTATGTAATCCTTTCAAGTGGTCTCAGTGCGTCTTGCAATGCTGCCATTAATGCTAGCCATGAAGAAGAATTTATGGGACGTGTCTTTGTTGTCAACAACCAAAGAGTTTCTTATTTGACCAAAATGTCAATATACCAAGCAGCGGAACTTATTAGACGTGGAAAGTCGGCAGAAGAAATCAAGAATTATCTCGAAGAAACCAAGACAGAAGGTGGAGCATATATTGCTGTTGACACTTTGAAATTCTTGAAAAAGGGCGGAAGAATTACTCCTGCAGCGGCTGCTATTGGAACGCTGCTCAATATCAAACCAATTTTGCAACTTCATGGTGGAAAACTTGATGCGTATGGAAAAGTTATGTCTATGAAACAGGCAAAAGCAAAGATGATCAACGCTGTGAAGAAGGAAATTGAAGATAAATTTAGCGAAGAAGCAAAACAAGGCATGGTTTCAATCAGTGTTGTACATAGTGTATCAGAAAAGAATAAGAAAGATTTGGACTTGTTTGTGACAGAAGTTAAAGAAGCCTTTGCAGATTTACCATTCTTTGTATGTGATCCACTTCCATTGTTTGTAAGTTGTCACACAGGTGCTGGTGCTCTCGCTGTAGGTTATGTGGTTGATAGATTGGGAATATTGAGTAAATAAGATGGAATTTAGAACCGAAGAATTAATAATAAACAAATCAAGGTTTGTTGCTTATAAGTTTGATCTACAATCATTGGACCAATCAAAACAAGCAATTGAGCAACTAAGAAAAGAACACAAAAAAGCAAATCATATCTGCTTTGGATATGTTTACTCTAGGGAAGTTGTTGCAGAAAAATGTAGTGACGACGGAGAACCAAAAGGAACGGCAGGTTATCCGATTTTGAATGTAATCAAAATGAAAAAAATGAGCAATGTTTTGGTGGCGGTTGTGAGATATTTCGGCGGAATCAAACTCGGTGCAGGCGGACTCACCAGAGCATATACAAAATCTGCCGCTAGCGTTCTAAATTAAGATTGAAACTTAAATATAATTTATTGGCAGTTTGTCAATAAATTTTTTTATGTTAAAAATCCGGACATCTTTTCAAGTGAAAAAGTGTTTGATTGTGAGTGGTTTTTGATCAAATTGTGGAAAAGAGATACAAACAAACTCAAAAAGTCTTGCAAATAATGACTTGTTGTGTTAATATTAAAGCATGAATATAAAGAAATTATTGTCAGATTGCATCGGTTTGAAGATCGACGGTGCAGATTATGAGAGTTTGATTATTGAATCAATATCAGCAGACAAGGGTGATTATTCTCTGCCTTGTTTTTCTTTTGCAAAACTTTTGCACACAAGTCCTATGGAGATCGCATCAAAGATTAGCGAAAGCGTGTCAGGGGAAATTGTGGACAAATGTGAGGTTGTTGGTGGATATGTCAATTTCTTTTTGAACAAAGATTATGTTTCAAAAAACATAATAGAGAATTTTTCAAGTCAAAATTTAAAATACAATGAAGGAAACAATAAGGTTGTATGTATTGATTATTGCTCTGTTAATCTTGCAAAATACATGCACATTGGACACATTAAAAACTCGTTTTTAGGAGAGAGTTTGGCTCGTCTTTTTGAGAATGCGGGTTATAATGTGGTTAGAATTAATTATGTTGGGGACTATGGAACTCCTTATGGTAAAATCATCGCAGGCATGCAACTTTGGGGAAACGAAAAAGACATTGAACTTCGTGGAATAGATGCGTTGCAAGAATATTATGTTAAGTTTAATGCCTTGGAAAACGAAGATGAAAAATATAAGCAAATTGCTAGAGATATCTTTAAAAAAATAGAAGAAAAAGATGTCGAAATTTATCCTCTTTATCAAAAGGTTATTGAAATTGCGGTTAAAGAAGCTGAAAGATTGTTGGACATTTTGGGAATTAAATTTGATTCCTGGAAAGGCGAGGCGAGTTATGCGGAAGAACTTGATAAAGTAGTTGAATTTTTAGATGGTAAAAATCTTTTAACGCAAAGCGAAGGTGCAACCGTAGTTGATCTAAGCAATTATGATATGCCTCCTTGTCTAATAAAAAGAAGTGATGGTGCAAGTTTATATGCAACAAGAGATTTGGCTGCAGCATTGGATAGGTTTAATACCTACAAGTTTGATAAAAGTTTGTATCTTACTGCTGTTGAACAAAAACTTCATTTTGCACAATTCTTCAAAGTGTTGGAACTTTCAGGTGTTGAATTTAGTGGAGGCCTAGAACATATAGCCTATGGAAGATTTAGTTTGCCTGATGGAAAAATCAGTTCAAGACGTGGAAAACAAGCAATCCTAGTTGATTTGTTAGAATATGTCTTAAATAAGGCGAATGAAGTTATTGTTGGCAGAACATTTAATATTGAAAAACCAGAAGAAGTAGCGCAAAAAGTTGCAAAATCTGTTTTGGCTTTTAATGCGCTTAATATCGAAAGACATAAAGATGCTATTTTTGACATTGAAAGAGCCTTTAGTTTTGATGGCGAAACTGCTCCTTATATGCAATATACATATACAAGGCTAGAAAGCATTTTAAGGAAATACACCGAAACAAACGCTGTGGCGGATTATTCATGTTTCAACCAAGAAGCGTTTGAACTTGTAAAAAATATTAACGATTTTGGTTCTATAATAAAAAGTGGAATTGAAAAAAGAGATCCAAGTTTAATTTTAAAACGAGTTATGGATATGTGTAAAACATTTAATAAATTCTACACAATATCAAAAGTGCTAGATGGAAACGATAACACTACAAAAGCAAAAATAAATTTGGTTAAGGCTTTAAGAGATACTTTGAAATTTGGATTTAATTTGATCTGTATTGAAACATTACAAGAAATGTAAATAATAAAAAAAGAAAAAAGCGACTTTAATTAGTCGCTTTTTCTATTCAACTATTGTAGTAATGTCAGAAGCTTTTATTGTGTAAGCGGTTGAAGTGAAAGTTGTGTCTCCACGAGTGTATTTGAATTTCACGCTATCTCCTGCTCTAATCTTGAGAAGATATATATCAAAATCGAAAATGTGATTTACAGAATAGGTTGATCCGTTTATAACTATTTCAGTCAGCATATCATCTTGTCGCAAATTGAATTTTGTATAAGCAAGGCCTGTACTATCTATTTGTGTAATTGAAATATCTTCAACAGTTCTTGTAATTCCATTGGCGTCTTTTTCTGCACGGAAATTTGAGTTTGTTATAGTGATGCCTAATTTGATTTTCTTTGCTTGTGTGTAAGTTGGATTTGTTTCATATTGGTCGATTATATTATCTGCAATTGCATCAACAAATTCAATTGGTAGAGCATATCCCATATTATCAAGGTTTTCAGTATAACCTTCTTCTGGTTTGATATACTCAATCATTTTTGCATCTGCCAGACCGATAAGTTCGCCATCTAGATTGAATATACCGCCGCCTGAATTACCTGGGTTTATCGGTGTGTCCAAACCAAATACAACTCTTTCAAAAGTTGAATCAACAACGCCAATATATTTATATTCAAGGGAAACTCGACCATTTGTAATTGTCATGCCTTGATCTTCAGGATTTCCAACTGCAATTGCTGTATCTCCAAGAACTCTATCTTCAGCAATAGTAGGCGCATAACAATATTGATTGAGAACCAATAAATCTTGAGTGTTAACCATAAGTATTGCGACATCTTCGCTTTCGGCTGCACCGATACAAGTTGCGGTCAATCCTGAATTTGAGCCATAAGGATAGATTGTTATTTCATTAGAGATTTTGTTAGTGGTGTCATCTTCAACAACATGATGGTTGGTTAAAATATATGTTTTGCCACCAGAGGACTTGTCCATAGAATAAACCACTCCACTGCCGGTACCACGAGAAGTGCGAATTATAACGGCTGAATTAACAACTTTATTATAAGTTTCAATGACTTTGTTCTCATAGTGTTTTTCAGCTGTTGAGTTTGAGACTATCATTGTGATTTCTTCAGTTGTGCCATCTTCGTAAGAGATGATGTATATACAATCGCTGTCTGGCTTCTTTGAAATATCAACAATAGCTTTTGAAAGTTCGCCTTGATTTTTGATTGTTTTCGTTTTTTCTTGTCCGTTTGAATAAATATATGTGAAAGTGGTTTCGTCGCCTTTGGTTTCAAATACAACATCTACCAAATAAACATTTGGTTCACTTTCCAAACATGCTGAAAACATGAATATAGTCGGCAACAATATTATTGCAAGTAAAAGTTTTTTGAAAAA
>JAZRUL010000040.1:0-5742 GCA_045652505.1 Candidatus Onthoplasma sp.
TCTGAAAGATGAATTATTTTATCTGAAATCTTACTGTGTTCTAACATTTAATATCATCCTTTTATTTTTTCAAAGAATTGAGATATTTCATTTCCTTGCCATTGAGCGGAGCATATTCTCCACGAGAGAGTCCACCCAATCGGATCTCACCAATTTGAGTACGCTTGAGGAAAATCACATTTTTTCCGATACTCTCAAACATTTTTCTGATTTGACGATTCTTGCCTTCTGTGATTTTCACTTTGAGTTTTGACAATTTTTCGCCATATTCAACAAGTTCGATACTACAAGGCTTTGTCACACATTCACCAATATCAACACCTTCGGTCAATTTCTTGATTTCGTCTTTTGTGATACCACTTTCGATATGACAAGTGTATGTTTTCTCGATTTCACTGCTGGGACGAGTCAAGATATTGGTCAAATCTCCATCATTTGTCATGATGAGCAATCCTTCCGAATCATAGTCAAGGCGACCAACAGGGAAAACTCTATAATGAACAGCACGAAGAAGTTCCATGACAGTCTTTCTTCCCTTTTCATCACTCACTGTTGTCACATAACCTTTCGGTTTGTTCAATTTGTAATATACAAAATTGTTTGTCGCATGCAAAGTGCGATTGTCAATCGAAACAATATCGGTTGATTTGATATCGGTGGCAAGGTTTGTCACGACTTTGCCATTGACTTTCACTTTCCCTGCAACAATTAAATCTTCTGCTTTTCTTCTGCTGGCAACACCAGATTGTGCTAAATATTTATTAATTCTCATAATTCCTTTCTCTTTTGCGATAATTAGATCAAATCTGCTTCAATCATTTTATCTATCTTGTTCATTGTAATCAATTTTATTGTTTTTATCAAGTCTTTTTTGAAAAATATTTTAATTTCTCCCACAACCGAATCAACTTTTGCGTTATCGGTGTTGAATTCATATTCAATTTTGATATCATCTTGCTCATTTTCGCCTATCACCATGCTGAAATCTTCTTCAGGATACATATAGAGTTGTTTGAATTCTTTATTTCCGATTTTTTCATCTTCAATTGCAATATTTTTGTCAATCAATTTCACTTTTTTATAATTTTCAAGTGCTGAATTGATCAAACTCGTGCTTTCTTCAAACATTGGCCCACAATTAAGGACCACACAGACAACAGTCATACCTTCTCGCTCCGCAGCCGAGACCAAGCATCTGCCTGCACGAGATGTGAATCCTGTCTTGACACCGCAACATCCGTCTAAACTTGACAACAATTTATTTTTGTTGGTCAAATATCTTTTGTCTGACATATTGGTTGCTTCGATAATATGACTTTTTGTTGATACAATTTCTTTGAAAGTTGGATTTTTCAATGCATACGCTGAAATGAGAGCCAAGTCATATGCAGTTGTGTAATGATTTTTGTCATCAAGACCATGAGGGTTTGTGAAATTGCTATTTTTCGCCCCAATCTTTTTTGCCGTGTCGTTCATCATCTTTGCAAAATCTTCTACCGAGCCACCCACATGACAAGCAAGAGCCACTGCTGAATCATTGCCACTTCGAAGCATTAAACCATATAATAAATCTATGACCGAAATTTCTTCGCCTTTTCTCAGATATATCGAAGTGCCTTCAATGCCAATCGCTTTGTTGCTTACAATTATTTTTTCGTTCAAATTTTCACAATTTTCAATCACAGTGATTGCTGTCATGACCTTTGTTGTTGATGCCATTGGAAGACGCTCGTTTTCGTTCTTTGAATATATGATTCTTCCTGTTTCTTGTTCTATCAAACACATACCTTTCGCACTACTTGACATTGCGTGAGTTTGATATTGTCTCGGCGGGAAAATGATAGCCATGGATACGCAAAGCAATAATAGCAACAAACATAAAATTTTCTTTCTCATTTCAATCTCTCCGTCAATTTTTTGAGTACTTCGCCAGCATTTTTGATAAGGTCAAAATATGCAGAAGATTTATCGGCATGAATAATTTTGTATTTATTATTCTCAAGTACAAAAAAGCCAATTGGAACGACCGTAAATCCGCCACCTGTTCCACCAGCCATTGGGAAATCTGCCGAATTTCTCTTTGCGTTCAAGTCGTTGTACTCTCCGCCACCAGCAACAAATCCAATACTGACTTTTGAAATTGGAATAATTGTTGCGTCGTTTGGCATTGTGATTGGATTTCCAACCACGCAATTCACATCAATCAAAGAACGTAGATTTTCCATTGAAATATCAATGAGTGATTCTATTTTTCTATCTTGATTTAATAAGTTTTCTTGTCTTTTCATTTTCTTCTCTCCTTAAATAATACCATGCCAATATTGCAGAATACAAAACATCAAACATTGAAATTCTCACTGATGTTTCTAATCTGAAATTAAAGATATCCTCATTGTATTTTGGTTCAACAGATACGAAAATATGTGTTGATTTTTTGTGATTTTTGAATTGCGATAAAATCGATTTTGATATAACATCAATATAACCACTCGCAACTGCTGTGTCTTTCGCATCATACTTGTAGCCAAAATTTGCTCTTAGATCAACGTGAAGAAATTGCTCTCTGAAATACATTTGATTTAATAATTTGATTAAATATCTGAAACTTATTGTTTGATCCGTCAATTTCTCTTTCTTTAACTTATTTTTATGATTGATATAGATATATCCATTTTTGATTCTTATGTTGAATTTCAACTTGACGAATTTCAAAAACTTAATCTCAACTTTGCCCTTCAACTTCAATATATTGAACCTAATATCAAATTGCACCAAATACGGAAAAGTGATGACCAATATCAAAACAATAATGACAAATAAAAAAATAAGATCCCACATAAAACTAGTATCTTTTATTGATTAAAATTTATTCGTTTGCTATTGACAAATTCCAATTCTGTGGTAGAATAAAATCATAAAAACAAAATTAAGGAGAGAAAAATGACAACTTTATGGGCAAGAATGCTTGTTATAGAAGCATGGAAAAAAGGCGAAATCACTGAAGAATGTGCTAAGTACTTTGATCAATTAATAGAGGGTGCTTATATACGCAAAATAGAAAATAATATCGTTGGAATAACAGATACTTATAATGCCGATACTAAGTATCCAGGGTCATGTGTTTTACAAAAACTTACAGAAGGAAGCGCTTACTTTGGTGTAATAAAATATATCAATAATGCTTCATATAAAAATGGTCTAACAAAAGATAATGGTACTGCTTATTTAGCAAATATTGTCGGAGAAGAATATAAAGCATTATTAAGATTATGTAAGGAGCGAATTGAAGAACCTCTCGCAAAAAACATGGATGAATTTTTGACAATATATGATTATCTAAAAAACATTAATGATTCCTGCTTTGAATCAAAACACCAAAAGAATGATGTCTTGAATTCTTTGTCTAAAAAAATTCAAGATCTTTGCAAGACAAAAACTATATCCATGGAAATTCAAAATGGTCACAAAAATACTAAATCAAACGAAAAACCTGCTTATACTGATTTATTAGATGCAGATTATTAAAATCAAAAATCCTACTAATTGTAGGATTTTTTCATATCTAAATATAAATTTTTATTAAATTATACTATTCTTCTGTTTGTTCATCAGTTGGAGTTGTATCTTCTGGTTGCTCACTTTCAGTTTGCTCTTCTTTTGCCTGTTCCTCTTCTGGAATTGTGAATTCTCTATAAAGAGATTCGCCTTCACTATGTATAACACGAATTCGATCAAGCAATTCGTTGTAATTTGGCAAATCTTTAATATTGTTGATTTCAAAACGTTTCAAGAAATTCTCAGTTGTACCGAACAAAACAGGTTTTCCAACTGCATCTTTTCTTCCAACGATTTCAATCAAATTGTTGCTTTGAAGAAGTTGAATTGCGTAGTCACAATTGACTCCCCTGACATCTTCAATCTCTGATCTTGTGATTGGTTGCTTGTATGCAATGATTGCAATTGTCTCTAGTGCCGCTCTCGTCAAACTACGTTCTCTTATTGGATTGAGGATTTCGCTGATTTCATTTACGATTGCAGGATTGGAACTGAATTGAACTTTGTTTTTGAATCTAACAATATTGATACCGCTTTCTTCGTTATATTTTTCTTTCAAAATATCAATACACTTGTTAAATTCTCGGTCATTCATGTCAAATTTTGATTTGAAAACATCAATATCAATACCTTCGCCAGCAACGAATAAAACACCTTCTATAATCCTAGATATTTCCTTGAGACTCATCTTCTTCCTCCTCTTTTCTTCTTATGATAATGTCTTCATAGCGCTCGGCTTGAACTACTTCAATTTTTTGAGTTTTCAATAATTCCAAAATAGCCAAGAAGACAGTGATTACTTCCAATTTTGAATAAGTATCATCAAACAAACTGAAGAAATTAATTTCTTTGTTATCCTTCAAAATTGTGTTCATGAAGTGAATTTTTTCTTCTACAGTCCAGCGGTCTCTGTTGATTTTCTTTTCTTCCGGACTATCCTTATCTTTTGTACGCATCAAAATGAACGCATAAGCATCGAGCAATTTTTCCAAATTGAATTGATTGAAGACAATACGCGCATCACCAACATTTTTGTCCGGTTGCTTGTAAAATCTATCTACATTTTCTTGCTTTTGCAATGTTTCGCCAGCTTCTTTGAAGAGTTGATATTCTTGCAATTGCAATCTAAGTCTAGTTTCATCATCCATCTCTTCTTCTTCAACCAAAGTTTCCTCAACAGGAAGTAAACTTTTTGATTTAATCAACAATAACCTGCTAGCCGTATCCAAAAAAGCAGTTGTAATCTCCATATCAAATTCTTCCATTGTTTCAATATAACGCAAGAATTGATCGGTAAGACTTGCCAAAGGAGCAGTTCTGATATCTAAATTCTTTTCAGTAATAATATCCCATAAAACATCAAAGGGTATTTCATACCCTTCAAACGAAAAGTGTAATTTTGAAGATGATTCTTCGATATAATCTTCTTTCTCTTCCATCTATACCCCTAAAAATGCAATTTTGCTAAACACAAAGTCATAACACAAATATAAATAATAAGTCAATATATCTATACCTGTAAATATTTCAATAATTAAACAAATCAACAAAACAGATAATATTGTTTTGCCTGAATTTCTAACACTATTTTTCACGAATTTATTTTCTGCTGAGCAGAAAGAAGAAATAAAATTAAATCCGTCCAATGGGAAAATTGGCAAAATATTGAACATAATAAGCAAGCTATTAACAACCATCATATATCGCAAGAACATTATAAGATAAAATAATGGTTCACTGATGATCGTAAGATTGTTGATCAAAATCACATGAATAATTGCAGCAATAAGACCGAGAATGAAGTTTGCTCCCACTCCTGCAATCGACACAAGACGAATACCTTTCCTATATCTCTTGAAATTCATTGGATTGACAGGGACAGGCTTTGCCCAACCGAAGCGCAAGAATATGAACATAAAGAACCCCATCGGAGACATATGTTTGATTGGATTAAGTGTCAATCTACCTGCAAGTTTTGGTGTCAAATCCCCCATCTTATATGCAGCATATCCGTGAGCGAATTCATGGAATGTAATTGAAATGAAAAAAGCAAACAAGACGATTAAAAATATGATAACGCCTTCTTGTGCTGAATAATTGTGATTCAAAATATCAAATAACATATAACAAATTTATTATAACAAACTATAATTTTTTTTGCAAACAAAATAATGCAATAATAAATAT
>JAZRUL010000041.1:0-1630 GCA_045652505.1 Candidatus Onthoplasma sp.
GATATGTATTGGAGGCAACAATTATTGATGGAACTCTTCCATATGCAAGTATAAGCGGAACAACTATTAATATCAGCAAATATGTATCACAAGAAACATCTTTCACAGTAAAATATTATTATAAACATAATACAGACGGCACTAATAATCCTGATAGATTTGTTAGATATGTGACTTACACTTTGAGGGGATTTGATACAAATTCAATCACAGGGGACAGGGATATTACAACAGGTAATTTCGATGGAACTAATTTTGTAAGTACAGTAAGTTTAAGCAGTCTTGTTGGCAATGATTATAAGAGAACAATTGATATTGTATTTGGCGATGCAACTATCAGTAATATTGATCTTTCAAAAATATATGCAGTGGCTCAAGATAACCTTGGAAAAGGTGCTAACAAAAAAGTTACTTTGAAATATAATCCAACAGATGGTTATTATCTTGAATTTGAGCAAGATGTACAACAATATGATATTGTGTTTACAATCAAATATAACGATGTTGTCAATCCTAATAATGTGGGTGCATTATATCAAAGATCTGTCAAAGTGACAGTGAAAAACAACATTGATATAACTCTTTCTGGAGTTGGCTCAAATGAGTCAAGTCCGTTGAGTACTACTTTTGTAGATAGTGTTTATGAAACCCAATATCCAAACTATATAACAATAACAAAAACTACAAGTGGAGATATTGATACTTATACTGTAGTTGGAAGTGGATTGACAATCAACGTTGCAAGCGGTTCAAAGCTTGAAATCAGTTTTAATAATTATGATTTTGTTGCAACAGCGATTGATTATACAAAATTAACAGGACCAAAAGATATCTTAGTATCTGCAGGTGAGTTTAAATTCTATTTCACACATGTGGGTAGAACTCAACCTTTGACAATGACAATCAAAGTGAAGGATAGTTCTGGAGAATATTACAATGAAAATGATGGAGTCAATCCTATAACAAAGACTTTACACTTGAATATTCAAAAGACTTATGAAGGTCTTGATGTGAATTATAAAGTTAATGGTGCCGATCATGAAGTTGTTGATACTTGGGACAATAACAAAGCAACCTTCAATTTGACTGCTGACGAATTCTTCGGTGAGATAACTCCTGATACAGCGGCCGAAGTTCAAACGAGCGAAAACATTTTGAATAAATATAGATTTACATTGAAAGTGCCTACAGATTTGCAAAGTGAATTGGAATCTTTGGACTTGAGTTTGGTGTTTGAACAGATAGGATTCTTCACTCCAGGCAATCCAAATGCATTTGAATTCAATAATGGTGAAGGTTATGCTCTCGGCGTAGACACTTTGACATTTACCAAGCCGTCTGGACAAAGAGGTGTGATTTTCTCATTTGGCAATGAATATCTAGGTTCAATAAATTATTCATTCAACTTGATGGAAAATCAAAATGGTCTTATTCAAGATTTGTATACATTCAAGGATAAGCCAGTGACTTTTAAAGGAAATTATGCAACAATTGTTGTGAAAGACAATTATGAAACTCCGAACAATGTTGCGACATATTTGGTGGGTGAAGAAAAACAATATATTGATTTTGCAAGCATTGTGGATGAAAGTAGTTCGATTTACTACATTTCAGCAATTAGTGTCGGCGG
>JAZRUL010000042.1:0-2284 GCA_045652505.1 Candidatus Onthoplasma sp.
GTATCCATAATTTCAATATCATTTGAAACTTTGATCCATTGCTTCGATCTCGTCACACCTGCCTTGTTTCCTGTCGTTGCTCTTCCATAACCACAAAGATTGTTGACAATAGTTGATTTGCCCGAATTTGGCACACCGATCACCATGGCACGAGTGACAAAGTTGACACCTTTTTCAATGTTCTTTTTAAGCCTAGTTTCAAAAATTCTTTTTATGGTTGAAACTATTATTTTTGTTGATCCTGAAATCGTTGCATTGAATGACACACATTCATGACCAAGCGAGTTGAAATATTGCTTGAATCTATCGATATCTTTCTTCTCTACCAGATCTGACTTTGTGAGCGCAAAAATTATTGGCTTGTTCCCAACAACTTTCACAAATTCTGGATTGATACAACTTAATGGACATCTTGCATCAACAACGTATACAAAACAATCACAAAGCTTGCTGTCGCTTTGCATTTGCTTGAGTGTCTTATTCATATGTCCCGGAAACCAATTTATCATGTTATTCTTCCTTAACTTTAAATCTCTTTAGTTTGTTCTGTTTTTTGATTATATTTTCTTTTTGCAAGAATTGAAGTTTCCAATTCCTTAACTTCAACTTTGCCTTTTCCATATTTTTTTGAAGCAAGAATTGATTTTTCTTTTTTGTTGCTTATTAAGAATTTAATAAAACTCATGTTTTCTCCTTTATTGTTTCTGTATTTCATCTTCTCTAAAAGGCATTCTTTCTTCGCATCTATTAAATGATAGTTTCTTATTCTCTGCTATCATTGAAATATAAGTTCTCGCCAATTCTTCGGTTGTTTGTTCTAGATGCAACATGAATTGATCATACGCAAATTTGTATGCTTTTGACTCTTTGTCTTCAAATGTTGAATCTAACAAACTTTCGCAATATTGATCCAATTGCCACAACTTGATATGACACAATTCATGAATCATAACTTGCTCGAGATTTTCCATTTTGGGATTGAAAATATTTAAGTAAACAATTGCTGTTTTTCCTTCTATATCTACTTTTACATTTCCTGTATTTTTCCAATCTTTTTCAATAAATTCCAATTTGATATTCCAATTGTCAAATTGAAATATTTTCAAAAGTTCATCAAATCTTTTTTGTAAATTTTCTTTATTAAACATATTCCCTCCTAGACAATAAGTTCTGTTGTGTGTGCTTTTATTCTATCGTCAAATTTGTTTATGTAATTATCAAGGAGTTTTTCCTTGTTTTTGATTCCTAATTCCTTCATTGTGTCTTCAAGTGTTATGTCGGCATCATTCTCAAGAATATTTTTGAATTGCTTGAGTGCATTCTTAGGATCTTTCTTATATTTCTCTAGCATAATTTGTGCTATTGCTTGAGGAATCAAATATCTATGCTCATAAAGTGGAATATACTCTACTTTTCCATCAATATCTGGAAGGTATTTTTTGTTGTATATTTTGTCAAGACGATCATTAAATAAGTGTAAATTATTACCAAACAATTTCGTATAATTATTCTCTAATTCAGCAAATGTAATTTCGCCCAAACCAAATTTGATAATATTGGCATCAAACAATGTTTCTTTTGCTTTTGCAATATTATCCACTTGTGAAGTAATATAACAATTTTTTGCTCTTTCCTCTAAATAAGGATATTTATCAGCCAAAAATTCTCTTACAAACACATCTGTCATACAAGTACAAATTTCTGTCATTTTCTTGTCTTTTTTTGGTCTTGTTTCTTCAAAGTTCTTGCTCAAAGAGTGGCAGAATTCATGAATCGTTGTTCCAACATCACCAAAACGTCCTTCATGATTGACAGAAATAAATCTTTGTCCATGGTCAACACCACAACCACTTCTGAAATATTCGTTTGGTTTAGTCTTTTTTAATGTAAAATAGTTATTATAATTATCTTTTATTTTTGACAACAACTCCTGTTGATTCGGCGTCATCTTGTCAATGTAAGAATAAAAATCAAACAAATTCTCTTTGATCTCTTCGGCAGCCCATTCAAAATGATTCATTTCTCTATCACATTTGATATTTGATGTATCGATAGTTAGCAATCGAGTGCAATCAGCAACAATGTCTTCAAAGGTTTCATCGTTTGTTTTGCCGTATTTTACTTGCTTGCAAAGATTGACGATATCCGGATCACTCATAATTGCTGTTATTTTCTTTTGATTTTCTGGACTATATTTTGATAAATCTATATTACTCATTGCATCTCCTTTTCGTCATCTAAACCATTATCTTTTTCCACTAAATATTTTATATATTTTTTATAA
>JAZRUL010000043.1:0-1853 GCA_045652505.1 Candidatus Onthoplasma sp.
CATGGCTACGATCCGACTTATTGAAAGGTGGTATTATATGGTAAATTTAGGTTTACTGTGTAGTGTTAGCACTGGTTTAGTCGTATTATTCATAACTATGGCTTTGGCAATCGGTGGTGGCGTAGGTTATGGCATCACTAAGGTTGTTATAAATAAAAAATCTAAATCAGCAAATGCAAAAGCGGAAAAGATTTTGCAGGATGCGCACGCACAGGCGGAAAAAATCAAAAAAGAACAAGTTGAAATCACCAATAAAGAAATCAATCTTTTAAAATCAACTTTCGAGCAAGAAAACAAAGAACGCAGAGAAGAATCAAAGCGTAATGAAGAAAGATTGTTTGCTCGTGAAGAGATTTTGAACAAGAGAGAAACAGCTCTTGACAAAAAGATTGAAGAATTGGAAGTTTCAAAAGAAAGAGTTCAAAATCAAATTCAAGCTCTTGCAAGCAAGGAAAATGCATTGGACGAGATGCAACTTGAAATTGCAAAAGAACTTGAAAAAGTCAGCAAAATGACAAAAGAAGAGGCGAAGCAAGTAATCATTGATAGATATACTGAAGAAGCCAAAATTGATGCAGTGAAAATTGCAAAAGAAATTGAAGACAAAGCAAAAGAAGAAGCCGACAAAAAGGCAAAAAATATTATCACACTCGCTATTCAAAAATGTGCAGTTGATAATACAAGTGAAGTGACAACAAGCGTTGTGACACTTCCAAGTGAAGAAATGAAGGGAAGAATTATCGGTCGTGAAGGTAGAAATATCCGCGCACTTGAAGCAGCAACAGGTATCGACTTTATCGTTGATGTCACCCCTGAAGCAATCACCTTGTCCGGCTTTGATCCAGTTAGAAGAGAAGTGGCTAGAATTGCCCTCGAAAAATTAATCCTTGATGGAAGAATTCACCCAGCAAGAATTGAAGAACTTGTTCAAAAAGTTCAAAAAGATGTTGAAGAAACAATCAAAGAAGCCGGAGAAAATGCTTGCTTTGATGCAGATATTCACAATATTCATCCTGAAATTGTCAAAGTTTTGGGAAGACTCAAATATCGTACAAGTTATGGTCAAAATGTATTGAATCATGCGCTCGAAGTGTCATTTATTGCAGGAATGCTTGCTGCTGAAGTTGGAGCAAACGAAAAAGTTGCTCGTCGTGCCGGACTCTTGCATGACCTTGGAAAAGCTGTTGACCATGAAGTTGAAGGAACTCACGTTTCTATCGGTGTAGAATTGGCAAGAAAATACAAAGAAAGCGAAGCTGTTGTTCATTGTATTGAAGCACATCACAACGATGTTGAACCTAGAACTCTTGAAGCAGTAATTGTTCAGGCTGCAGACGCGATTTCAAGTTCTAGACCTGGAGCTAGACGTGAATCTATCGAGAACTATATCAAGAGACTTCAAGAGTTGGAAGCAATTGCCAATTCGTTCAACGGAGTAGAAAAGACATATGCAATTCAAGCTGGTCGTGAAATTCGAGTTATGGTAAAACCTGAACAAATCAGTGATGAAGAAGCTCAAGTTCTTGCTCATGATATAGCAAAGGATATTGAAACCAAACTTGAATATCCTGGTCATATCAAAGTTAATGTTATTCGTGAATCAAGATTCAGCGATACTGCTAAATAAAAAAGGACAATTGTATGAACAATAAAACTAAAAATTTAATTGAAACTTTGACTTCGAATATAAAAAAAGAAACTCATTTGGAAGAGATTGAAAAGGTTAATGCTGGTTTAATTAATAACCGAAATAGAAAATTTTTAGGCAAGCCAAAAAATGAAATATTCAAAAACAAACCAAGAACAAAAAAGCATGATAATTATCATATAAGATCTTCTAAAAGTCGGAGGCC
>JAZRUL010000044.1:0-6140 GCA_045652505.1 Candidatus Onthoplasma sp.
AAAAACCAAAAGCAATCAAAAATTGGTTATTCCCGTACGAAAGCAATGAAGGTTTATGTTGAAAGAGTTAAAGAACAAGAAAAGTATAATAAAGAAAATTATTTAAAATCTAAAACAGAAAAAAGTATATAAAATTAATTAAAAGGATGTGTTTATTGAGCACAACTTTTTTTGTTTAAAAAATTTTTATTACCTATGGTAATAAGTTTGACTTAAAAACAAGGATTTGGTATAATTTTGATATGAATCTCACCAATCAAGATATCAAGAACTTGAAAGATAAGAAATTCCGTAAGAACAACGGATATTTTTTGGTTGAAGGGAACAAATTTTGTCATGATTTGTTAGACGCAAATATTGAGATTGTTTATACAATCACTACTGACAAAAATCTCACAGGATTTCCTAACATTGAAATTGTGAGTGATAAGATGCTGAGTTCTCTTGCAACCACTATCACAAATCAAGATATTGTTTGTGTGTGCAAGAAGATTGATTATGGTCTAAACTCAATTGGGAAAGCTCTCATATTGGACAATCTTCAAGATCCTGGGAATGTTGGAACGCTGATTCGTTCTGCAATGGCTTTTGGTTTTGAAGATATATATCTTGTTGGCGGAGCAGACCCGTATAGTGAGAAAGTGATAAGAAGTTCAGCAGGGCTCATTATGAGTGCAAGAATTCATGAAGTGAGTTTTGATGAGATAAAAAGCAACAAAAACCTTATCGCCAAAAAATTTGTCATTGCTGATATGAACGGCGAGAATATAGACAAAATTCGTTTGCCAAAAGAGCGAATTGCTGTTATAATAGGCAATGAAGGACAAGGTGTGAGCAAGGATATGAAAACGATTGCTGACACAACAATTTCTATTCCAATGTCGCACAAGGTTGAGAGTCTCAATGCTGGTGTGGCTGGAAGTATTATTATGCAAAAATTAGCAGTTAAATAACTTAAGGAGATATAAAGATGAGTGGACATAGTAAATGGAACAACATAAAAGGTAGAAAAGAGAAATCAGACGCAGAGCGTAGCAAGATATTCACAAAAGTTGGTCGTGAGATCATGGTTGCTGTGAAAGAAGGCGGAACAAATATCGATACGAACAGCAAACTCAAAATGGCGATCGCAAAGGCTCGTCAATATAATATGCCAAATGATCGAATCAACAATATCATTAAGAAAAACAGCGAAGTTGACAATTCAAATTTCAGCGAATTGACATACGAAGGTTATGGTATCGGTGGTGTTGCTGTGTTGGTGAAATGCTTCACTGACAACAACAATCGTACAGGCAGTGATGTGAGATATGCTTTCGACAAGTTTGGCGGAAGTCTTGGATCAAGTGGTTGCGTGTCTTATATGTTCGAGACAAAAGGCGAAATTGTCCTTGAAAAAACAGAAGGTTTTGACGCTGACAACGCTATGATGATTGCGATTGAAAATAATGCAATGGACTGCGAAGATGACGAAGTTTTCACAATCTACACAGAGCCAAGCGCAAACGTTGTCAACGATATGGTGGCGGCTTTCGAGCAAGCGGGATACAAGATTTTGTCTTCAGGTGTTGAGATGATCCCATCGAATTTAATCAAACTTAATGACGCACAACGCGAGACATTTGAAAAGATGATTGACAAACTTAATGAAAGTGATGACGTAGTAGATGTTATTCACAATATGGATGAAGAAGAATAGGACGGATTTATGAATACAGATGATATACTTACCGATATTATACAAAAGTTAAACGACAATAGAAGCAAATTGTCAGCACTTTTTTCGCTTTATAATTCATCAATCTTGTCTGCTGAAGATAGCCGTGTAGTTTTGTCAACTTATTATGAACAAATGATTGACTACAAGAACGATTTGAGCATGCTTTCAAACACAATCTATTCAGCCAAGAAAGACGAGAGAGAAAGTTTGTTCTTGAAGAACAAATCAAAAATCAAACGTCTTAATCTTGAAGTGAAAGATTTGGGTGACAATTTCACAAATTCTTGCAACAACTATAAGATTGCATTGCAAAATTGTGGCTCGCTCAAGACTGAATACAAGCACGAAGTGAGCGAACTTTGCAAACAATTCAAGGCAGGTTTGAATGACGAAACTTCTCCATATTTGATCAAGGGATACAAGCAACAAATTCGCATCATCAAAGCGATTTTGGATCGTATTGAGCAAGTGATCTCTGACTACAATATCAAGAGAAACAAAGTGGAAGAAGATAATTCTCGTTTTGCTGAATTGTATCAAAGTGTCAATTTGATGCTCGACAAGTTGAAGACAATAGCATAGAAGGAGTTTATGAGAGTTTTAGGCATCGATCCGGGATACAATATTATAGGCTATGGTGTTATCGAGACTGATGGTTGCAAGGTGGTTGATTATGGTGTAATCACCACTCCAAAGACCATGTCCATCAGTGAGAGATTACACACTATTTTCAAAGCCTGTAATGAACTTATGGAAACATTCAAGCCCGAGCAAGTCGCTTTCGAAGAACTCTTTTTTAATACAAATTCAACGACCGCAATTCCGGTGGCTGAAGCAAGAGGTGTGCTGATTGTCGCGTGCAAGGAATATACCGACAAATTGTTTGAGTACACTCCGCTTCAAATCAAGCAAGCACTGACAGGAAATGGCAGAGCAGAGAAAAAGCAAGTACAGTTTATGGTCAAAAATATTTTGGGGCTAAGTGCTGTGCCCAAACCAGACGATGCTGCAGATGCACTCGCAGTGGCACTATGTCATATGCAGACAAACAGCATAATGAGTGACAACTCAATGTAGGAGTAATATGATAAACTTTATTAGAGGGATTTTAAGAGATAAAGATTTTGACAATGTCACTGTTGAATGCGGTGGCGTTGGTTTCAATATCTTCGTGACAAATAGTTGTATGGCAAGTCTACCTAGCGTTGACGAGGAAGTGAAGATCTATACTTATATGCACGTGAGAGAAGACGAGATGAGTCTTTATGGCTTTGTGAGTCCAGAAGAGAAAAAGTTGTTCTTGCAACTTATCTCTGTCAGTGGTGTTGGAAGCAAGACGGCAATTCAAATCTTGTCAGCTGAACGCATGGGTGAGATAGTGAAAAGTATCATTGACGAAGATGTCAAAGTTATCGCTGGTTGCAAAGGTATTGGAAGAAAAACTGCTGAGCGAATCATTGTTGAGCTCAAAGACAAAATCAAACCATTTGATTATATCTTGCCAACTGATAGTTTGTATAAAGTTGTTGACAATAGTTATATTGACGATGCGGTGACAGTTCTCACTAGTCTTGGTCTCAGCAAGGCAGACGCAGAGAAAAAGGCAAAAGCAGTGGCAACTGATAGCGACACAGCAGAGCAAATCATTGCAAAAGTTCTTCACAATATGGGAGAATAATTATGGAAAAAATTGATATCAAATACGCAATAGACTTCTTGAACAAAATGGGATATTCTTGGAATGGAGAAATAATAGGCAAAGGAAAACCAACAACAATTGAAGAATTCTTTTATCCTGTAATTGTTTCGTTGAATGGAGAAGAAAAAGGTTTGATATTTTATGATGAATGTGATAACCAACCAAATTGCATTATCTATAAATTCAAAGATCACAGTTTGTGTGTAATAGAAAAAGATTTGACAAACGAATGGATCGAACATTTAAAGGAAAATAATATCAAGTTTTAGATTGTTTTGTATTTCAAAGGAGAGATTATGGACGAGAGAGATAGATTTATATCAAGCACAAAGAATATGAGCGATGTCGAAGTGGAAAATAAACTTCGACCTATGTCTTTTGACGAATATGTGGGACAAGAGAAGATAAAATCCAACTTGAAAGTCTATATCACTGCGGCAAAAAAGAGAAAAGAAGCGTTGGATCATGTTTTGCTTTATGGTCCACCGGGACTAGGTAAAACTACTTTGAGTCATATTATTGCCAATGAAATTGGCAGTCAAATCAAGATCACATCAGGTCCAAGCATTGAAAATGCGGCAGATTTGGCGGCAATTCTCACCAATCTTGGCACAAATGATGTTTTGTTCATAGATGAAATTCACAGACTTAGCAAATCGGTTGAAGAAATATTGTATCCAGCCATGGAAGACTATGCTCTTGACTTTATTGTAGGAAAAGGTCCAAGTGCGAGAAGTATGAGACTCAAGATTCAACCTTTCACGCTTATCGGTGCGACAACAAAGGCAGGAAATTTGTCAAGTCCACTTAGAGATAGATTTGGTGTAATGTGCAGACTTGAATTGTATTCGGTTGACGAAATCGCAACGATAATTTCTCGCTCAGCAAAGATTTTGGGTATTGATATTGACGAAAATGCCAAATATGAGATTGCAAGAAGAAGCAGAGGAACACCAAGAATTGCAAATAGACTCCTTAAACGTGTGCGTGACTACGTTCAGGTTGAAGACAAAAATATTATATCGGTTGAAGATGCCAAGAAGGCATTGGAACTCATGGATATTGACGAGCATGGTCTTGATTTTGTCGACAAGCGAATTCTTCGTGCAATGATTGAAAAATTCGGTGGCGGTCCTGTTGGATTGGAGACATTGTCTGCGACAACAAATGAAGAAGTTTCGACCATTGAAGATATTGTTGAACCGTATTTGTTGCAACTCGGCTTTATCATTCGTACAACAAGGGGAAGAATGGTGACAAGAAAAGCATACGAACATTTCAATCTTCCTGTTCCAAAGAGTTTGATGATCGATGACGGGGAAGCAAATGAATAATATTGAATATACAAAACTCAGCACTTATGATTATTTTCTTCCAGAAGAATTGATTGCGCAAACTCCGCTGACAAAAAGAGATGAAAGTAGACTTTTGGTTTTTAATCGACAATCTAAAGAAATTCAGCATAAGCAATTTAAAAATATTATAGATTTCTTGCGTCCTGGTGATGTTCTTGTGATCAATAACACGAGAGTTTTGCCTGCAAGAATTTTTGCATATAAAGACACGGGAGCAAAGGTGGAACTATTGTTGCACAAGAGATATTCCTTGACCGAATGGGAAGTTGTTATGGGCAACGCAAAGCGTGTCCATATTGGCAATATTCTCACGATAAATGAAGAATTGAAGTGTGAACTCATTGAAATCAAAGATGATGGCAATCGTGTTGTCAGATTTATTTTCGATGGCGTTTTTGAAGATATTTTAAACAGAGTTGGTACAATGCCACTTCCACCATATATTCATGAAAAGCTCAAAGATAAAGAAAGATATCAAACAGTTTACAACAAAGTGGTCGGCAGTTCAGCAGCACCGACAGCCGGATTGCATTTCACGACAGAACTTTTGAAATCAATACAAGATATGGGGGTGGAAATAGTTGAAGTCACACTTGATGTTGGACTTGGAACTTTCCGTCCTTGCAAAGACGAAGATATAACAAAACACAATATGCACACAGAACATTATAGCGTAAGTCAAGAAGTTGCAGACAAGATCAACAAGGCAAAAAGTGAGAACAGGCGTGTGATTGCTGTAGGAACAACAAGTGTGAGAACGCTTGAATCGGTTGCGCAAAAATCTGTTCCAATAAAAGCAGACGATGACGACACAAGTATATTCATTTATCCGCCGTATGAATTCAAAATTGTTGACGCTCTTATCACAAATTTCCATTTGCCAAAGAGCACACTAATTATGCTCGTAAGTGCATTTGCGGGATATAAGGAAACTATGAATTTATACAACACTGCAGTTGAAAACAAATATAGATTTTTCAGCTTCGGCGATGCTATGTTTATTGAATAGAGGTGAATATGAAAAACAGTGAAATAGTAAAAGAAATCATAGAAACTCTTGAAAGAGAACATATAAATCTCTATCACGATATTTCGAAAGAAAAACTATACAAATATATCAAATCGGTAGCATGGGACAGTCTCAATGAAATTGAATTTGATAGAGAAATGAAGAAATTGTTTCATCAATTCAAAGATGCTCATACAAATTATCATTTGTCAAAAGAAAAAGGGTTGCAAAGATATAAAAATGAGTTTAGTTATATAAATCGCAAAACATATATTACAATTGATAACAAATACTATGAAGTTTTGGAAATAAACAATCGTCCAATAAAAGAGATTATCAAAGATATGACAGAACTTA
>JAZRUL010000045.1:0-10111 GCA_045652505.1 Candidatus Onthoplasma sp.
CAACATTTTTGTTGTAAATTCCATATTCTATAAACAATACTTCATTGCTATTATATGAATATCTTATAGTACCACTCATTCCATGTTTTACATAACTATATGTATAGTTTCCATATGTCACATTAGTAGCACCTTGAGAAATATTTTGTTCATCTTTTTTGTTTCTGTTTATTATCCCAAAAATTCCGATGGAAAGAGAAAGAATTGCAATGAGAATTGCAACCGAAATAAGTATTATCTTGGTTTTATTAAATCTTTTCTCCATACTCCCCTATCTTATCTTTTGACAACTCGTTGGTTTTATTCTTGATACAAGAACAAACAACTCGTTCATTTTATTCTTAATATAAGAATAACCCAAATTCAACAAAAAAGTCAATTGATTTGATATAAAACTAAAAATTTGAATAAATTTCAAATATAAAAACCAGCAAACAAAAAACCATCATGTATTTGATGGCTTTTGTATTATTATTCTTCTGAATTTTCTTGGTTTTCTACAACAATATTTTCAGCTTCTTTCTCTTCTTCGCTTGCGATTTCAACAGAAGCCTGATTGATTGTTCCAGGTTTATCCTCAAGCGCTCCATTTGAGAGTTCTTTCGCTCTCTTTGGACCACGAGAAATCTTTTCGTTTCCTAGGATCACCTCAATGAATTTGAATCTGATATTTTTGATCTCTAGGAATAATCTAAACAACATATACATCGTCACAAAGAATGTGATGATAGAAATAACATTTTGATAAGTAAACCAACCTTGAGCGATCACTTTTGAAAATTCAATACCGAAATATACAGGAATTTCCATGACAAACAACAAAGTCAAAAGACAGAACACATCCATCCATCTTGTGCGCACGTATTTATCACCAACAACAATGAACGCCAAAACACTCACGATCAAAAAGAGTGCCACAAAATTCACACCTACACCCACAAAGAAACGCATCAAAGTGTTCCAAGCAAGAATGATACTCACAAACACAATGCTAAGTATAAAATTTAATTTCAAATTTTTAGACATAACAACTCCTTATAAAAAGTTCCCCTATTGATTTTATTTTAACACACTTTTTTGTTTTAGGCAAATTATTTTTTTAGTTTTTTATCAAATACCTGCATATTTTGTGCCAAAATCCTACAAAAACTTCGCTATTTAGTATTTTTTCTTCCGAAAATCTCTTTTTGCTATTTTTTAATCGTTCAGAAACAATTATTAAGCAAAATGACATGTTTTATTGATTTTCGACATTTTGCAAATTAAATTAGAACAAAAAATGGAGATTATATGATAGATTATGCTTTGAAAAAAATCGATGAACTTGAAAAGAAAATTGAGAAATATTATCAACTTTTGCTCATCACTGATGAACTAGATCTTATTCTCAAAGGTTGTTATATTTTTGAAGATGAGTTGGACGAAATATTGAATGGTACATATACATAAAAATCGAAATTTGTAATAAAAATTTGTTTTTGTTTTCATATAAGGGGGTTAAATGAATAGTATTGAATTGCTAAAACAAGAATTAAAAGATCAAAAATCAGCGATAGAATCAAAAGGTGGAACAGTGTCTGTAGCCAGCACAAACGTCAGCCCATCAGAAATCACTGCAGGTATCAAATCAATCAACACTGTCGACTGCTCAATTGCCAATGCAACCGAAGAAGATGTTTTGAGCGGAAAAACATTTTTTGCCGGAAACAATACAATAAAAACAGGAACTTTGGTGGTATCTGAAAGCAACAATTCGAATCAGAATTTGCTTGATTATGTCTTTTTTGGAAAATCTGGGGAAACTTATCCAAATCTGGAAATTCATTTTCCCGATTTTGCCACAACAATCAAGGAATATGCTTTCTATAATTGCAAAAACAAACTTGACGTATATATGACTCCATATCTGACAAATGTTGGCACATACGCTTTTCATCTTGGCACTGATACAACAATTCACGATATGGACAAAGCTGTAAATCTCACAAAAGTAGATATAAATTCATTCAGAACAACCAAAGGAATAGAGTTATCGGCTCTACCATCAAGTTTGGCAAATATTGGAAACTACGCTTTTACTGACTGCGCTGCATATTCGAACGGAATTGCACTACCTGCATCATTGACAACTGTGGGAAACTACGCTTTCTCATGTTCTGATGTCACTGAAGTTCAGTTCATTGATCTATCACAAGCAGCAGATATTGATTATAGTTTGTATATGTTTCAGTTTATAAAATGTTTGAGCAACCTTGTGATACCAGAAGGTATAAAAACTATCAACTCATACTTTAATTATAATGGAAGTATGAAGTCTGTCACTTTCCCAACCTCGCTCACAAGACTAAACTCTTATTCTTTCGGCTGCAATAGCTCTATGTCTTTGGAAGATTTGATTACTGAATCATACACTTTCCTATCAGTCGCTCCACCTTCACTTACAAATACAACTTTTACTACAAAATTGCTTGATAGAACCTCTGCGTCAATAAAATTTTATGTTCCGGACGAAAGTGTTGAAGCCTATAAAAACCTCAGCAACTTGAGCGCATTTTCGAATTATATTCATCCTATTAGTGAAAAGGAATAATATCAAAAGATATTAATTAAACATTATCAAAAGATATTAATTAAAAAAATAATATCAAGTGATATTAATTAAAATCACGCACAGAAAATTCTGTGCGTTTTTTTGATCCAAAAATTATTATTTTGTTTTGTGGTTTGAAAATGTCCTTTCTCAATTTTTTTGTGGATATCAATTCCCCATTGTTATAAAATTCCACAAAAGATTCTATTGTCATTCCTCTCGATCCTGTTTTGTGGCAAAAACTCTCATCTTCGTAAACAACTTTATCCACATATTTATTGTCATTATCCACCAAAATTTCTTCAATCGGTTCGATTATGTTTGAAATCTTGTTTTTCAAAACATATTTCTTCTCACCCATACTTTCTCCAAAAATTCTTATTCTTGCCTTGTCTTGTGAATAATTTGTGATAATGGTTATTTTTTCTGCAGTATTATTTCTGAATTTCAAATCGCTACTGCCAAAATTGACCATAGCATCAAATCCCGGAGTTATATATGATACCTGTTTGCTGTGCTTGTTTGCCTCAACTATATCAAGCCCAGCCAATAATGCCGCGTTGTATAAAGTTGTTGACACTTGACATACACCGCCACCGACACCTTCAACAAATTCCTCGTTTACAATTATTTTGGCTTTTCGATAACCATTCTTTTCGGTTCGACGACCAACTATCTCGTTGAAAGAAAACACCTGGTTTGGCAAAATTTCTATCTTGTTCAACGATTGCAAAGCATTTTTTATGTTGTGTTTTCTGTCGGCACTCGAAGATGATATGTTGGTCGAAAAATCTGATCTTAAATTTGTAAACTTTTTGAAATAATCAGCATTTATCTCTGGATTTATATAGACAATTGGAAGAAGGAAATTCATCTCTTCATTCACAAGATAAGAATCGGCAATATTTTTATACAATGTTTTTTTATCCAAACTTCTGCCAACTATCTCTTTCTTGATACTGAATACATTTTCTTTTGAATTATCTATATTGCATTTCGCGTTTTGGGGCTCAATGTTTATAGTTCTCTCGATTTTCGATATAACATCATCAATACCAGGAAATAAATAATTGACAATTATTTCCTCTTCAAACCCCGCATTTTTCATCTTTATTAAGAGATTCTTTCGCGACGCATAATCGGCAAATCTTTTGTACTTGTTGATTTCATAGTTTATATCGAAAATTTCGCTAGATTTAACATTTTCACTCAAACTGTATTCAAAAATTTTATTATTAAAAGCAAATTCTATCATATCACCTGACTTCGCTTGAGCGATATGTTTAGGCTGATAACATAAAACAAAAATTACACACAATAATAGTAATGAAAGAACTTTTTTCATACGCTTATTATGTGTAATTTTGTCGAAATTTATAAGTCTATTCTATATTTGGCAGACTGTCTGAATTATCTTTGTCTTCATCGTCAGATTCTTCGTTGTATTCAATTCCCACCACTTGAGATACGTCGCCAAGTTTCTTTGCGATTTTCTTACTTGACTTTGTCGCCAATTCGATAGTGGTATTTGCTTCGCCAAGTTTGTTTTGAGTTTTCAAAAGCAATTGAACAAATTTCTCAAATTCTTGTTTGAATGTAGACAAAATTTGCCACAATTCACTGCTTCTTTTCTCGATATATAATGTTTTGAATCCAAGTTGCAAACTATTGAGAAGTGCAGTCAAAGTAGTTGGTCCACAAACAACAATTTTGTATTGATTTTGAAGAGTGTCCATAAGTTCAACATCTCTCACTACTTCTGCATACAATCCTTCAATCGGCAAGAACATCACAGCAAAGTCTGTTGTTGTTGGAACTGAGATGTATTTTTCTTTGATAGATTTCGCTTCGTCTTTGATTCGTTTTAATAGTTGTTTTTGAGCTTTTTCCAACACTTCTTTATCTAATGATTCGCTGGCTTCAACCAATCTGTTATAGTCTTCGAGCGGGAATTTGCTATCTATCGGAAGCAACACTTCGTGCCCATCTTTTCCTGGCATAACTACAGCGAAGTCAACTCTTTCTTTGCTGTTTTTCCTTATCTGCACTTGAGACATATATTGACTTGGAGCAAGCATTTGTTCAAGAAGACTACTGAGCATCACTTCACCCCAACCACCACGCACTTTGACATTGGACAAAACTTTCTTTATATCTCCAACTCCGTTTGCAAGCGATCGCATCTCGCCAATTCCAAGATTCACACTCTCAAGACTTTGTTGAATTTTGCTGAAACTTTCATTGAGTCGCTTTGAAAGCGAATTGTTCAATTTTTCATCAACTGTTTCGCGCATCTTTTCAATCGCTTTATCATTTTCTTGACGCATATTGTTGAGTGACAAGTTGACATCAAATGTGAGTTTCTCGATTCTTTGCTCGTTTCGAGTGGTCAATTCATCCACTCTTTTTGATATACTTTCAAATTCTTGCTTCTGCAACATTGTCAAATTGTTGATAGTGTTTTGTGTTGAAACTTCTGTGTTTTTCAAAGCCTGCATAATCATATTGTTCAACAAAACATTTTGCTTGTCTTGGCTTTCAGTTATTGATTTGATATCAACATTTGTGCCTCCAACAGATTTCTTTTTGTACATTACAACAAATGTCAATGTTGTAATGAACCAAACAAAAGCAAATATTCCGCCCAAAATAATCATTTCCATAATCCAATCCTTTATATATGTGTTTTTCTACAATTTATATTATATTTTTACAATAAATTTGTCAAATATTTTGCCACTTCTTGAAGTCATTGAGATACAAAAATGACAAATCATTTGCAATTTTTAATTTTTTGGTTATAATAATAGTATGTTAAATCTAATTGTAGCACCAGAAAGCATAAGCCACAAAGGCGAAAAACTCACAAAACGCATAGTAAAGTTCTTGAAATCCAAGAGCGAAGAATATATGGTTTATTTTTCTCACGACTTGAAAGAAGTTGGAGATTTTTCTCATACTTTGACCTCCCAAGGCGAAACCGAATTTATAGTTGTTGGGGACGATGCTGTCGTTCATGAATTCATCAATGCTGTGAAGGATTTGAACAAAATCACTTTTGGTATTATTCCAACCAGCAAACATGATAATTTTGCAAGCTTTTTGAATATCAACCACAATCCAATCAAAGCAATTGAGCAAATCTTGGAACGCAAAACAGAAAAAATTGATTATTTGATTGTAAACGGACAAAAAGTCATCAATAATGTTTTGATAGGTGCGAGCGCTGAATTGTTTGATGTATACAGCAATATGAAAATCAAAAACGCTCTCAGCAAGAAATTTGTTATGATGAAATATGGCAATAAGTTTGAAGGAATAGACCTTAGACTGAGCAGCAAAAGCTTCAAAACAAAAGGCGACACAATCTTTGATCTCAGCATTGCAAATGGCGGAAATCATTTCAAAAAAGAGATCAGTCCGCTTGCCAATATTCAAGACGGGTTGTTCAATCTCAATTATGTCCCAATTTTGGATAAAATTGATAGAAAAAAATATTTGAAAAAATACAAAAAAGGTTCTCAAATCTATGATGAAAAAACCGAGCAAAATTGGATTGAAGATTTGACTATCACTCCTTCTCACCCTGATGAAAAAATCAGAGCCGTGATTGATAATCAAATTTTGCTTGCTGAATCTATCAATGTTAGTATAGTTGAAAATGGAATCAAATTGTTTAAAAACAATAGATAATACAAATCAAACACTTTTTCATGAATTCGAAAAAGATGTCTGAATTGTATTTACAACAAAAAAGACTCACGATTGAGTCTTTTTTTATAACCTTTTTAAGTCAAAGAATATATGATTAAATATAGTCTTTTTCATAGTTGATTTTGTAGAACGATCTAGTCTCGTCAGTCACTTTGATTTCGTCGGCAATCTCAATATCTGCGACTGCCAAAATCTTATGTCCATCTGCCAAGACAGGAATCGAATTTCTCATTCTTTGAGGAATCTTTTTGTCAATAAAATAATCTTTGAGTTTTTTGCTTCCTCCAAGTCCAAGTGGAGCAAACATATCTCCTTCTTGACGGAATCTCCAGACTGCACTTGTTGGGAGTCTATCGGCATCAATAATATGTTGATGAAGTTTTGGCTCTGTCTTAACCTTGCTTGCTGTTGATCTGATTGTTCCATAACCTTCGATTTTTAGTTTTCCGCTTCTGAATTGATAATTTCCAGACACTTCTTTCTTTTTGAAATAGCCGATTGTTATATAATCATATTCCTTCATCACGCTGATTTTGAATGGAAGATTGATGACGCTTCCATTGTTGGCCTCAAGAGCAAAATGATGCACCATTTCAATATGTCTTCTTTCAATGTCTTGCTTTGAAAATTTGGCAAACACTTGTCTTAAAATTCGACTGACAATCGCTTTGTCTTGATAGAAATATCCGAGTGGTAATTTGATTTCGTTCTTTCCATCAATAATTGTACTCAAATCTATTTGATTGTTGATATAATTATCATCAATTTTGCATATTTCAGAGAAATGAATTATTGATCTATCAACACCTTTGAATTGCTTTCTCAAATCTGGCAAAACGATATTTCTTATATAATTTCTAGAATACGAATTATCCTTGTTTGTTTCGTCGTCAACATATTCAAGACCATGCTCGTCTAGATACGACATAATTTCTTCTCTCGGAGTGGTCAAAAATGGTCTGATATAAATTTTGTCTCTCTCAGGCTCCATTCCACGAGCACCGCTAAGACCCGATCCACGAATAATATTGAGCAAAATTGTTTCAACTTGATCTTGCATATGATGAGCGAGTGCAATCTTGTCTGCCAAACCTTTTTTGATCAAGGTTTCAAACATTCCGTATCTAACTTTTCTTGCAGCTTGCTCGATTGTTAATTTTTCTTCTTTCGCAACTTTCAATGCTTCTGCTTTGAATTTGTAGAAACGGATTCCGTGTTCTTTGCAAAATTGAGCCACAAATTCAGTATCAAGAGCACTGTGAACGCGTATTCCATGATCTACATTCACCGCCACCACTTCACAATCAAGTTCGCTTTTGATTGAATTGAGATAATGAAGCAAGCAAATACTATCTCTTCCACCAGAACACGCAACACCAATAATCTCGCCTGGTTTAATCAACTGATTTTCTTTAATAAATTCCAAAACATCATCCATAACCGTCTCCATATCGCTAAATTTATTATATTCATAATAATTATACAATAAACTACAAATAAAATCAATAGGAAAACCGAAAAAACATTTTGGAAATAAATTATTGTGAAAATTTGTTTATTTGTCCAAATTTTAGAATTTTAACTTTTCAGATATGTCCTAGCAACAAGGATTGTCATGTCGTCTTTTGCACTCATATCGTTGAGCCTTAACGCTTCGTTGAGTATTGTTTCTGCCATAAATTGCGGATTGTTAGTTGCAAGGTGCGAGACAAAATCTGATAGATTTTCTTGTGTGACAAAAGCATCTGTGATTCCGTCGGTCGCCATAACAACAATATCCTTTGTTGATATTGCTGTCTTGAAAGTCGATGGTGTAATACTATCCAGAGCACCAATAGGCAGTGCTCCGCCTTCGATTATATCCACTCCATTTTCCTTTTTTATCAATCCATAGGGTGATCCAACTTTGATGAAATCTGCCGAACTATTATCCAAGTCAATCAAGCAAATATCCAGAGTCGAAAAATCTTCTTGATTGTTGATTGAAAGCAACTTGTTCACACTTTCAACGATTATTTCATGATCAAAGCCTGCTTTGTAGAAATTTTCAATGAGTCCGAGCGTCATTGCACTCATTTTGTGAGCTGATTTTCCGCTTCCCATACCATCGCAAAGAGCGAGCAGGAATTTACTTTGACCAAGTCTTATTATACTATGGCAATCTCCACATTCAATATTGCCAGACTTATTGCAACTTGCAAGACCAAACACACAATCGAGTTTGCATTCTTTTTTGAGTGTGATTGAATTAAGGTCACTATCGCCGATTGGAGTTATTTTTGTTATCTTCATTTTTGTTTTTAGATTCTCTCCAACCACACTTTCTATCATTTCTTGCTTGTCCAAGCCATTTTTTATCACAATCTCAACAGATATATCATCTTTTTTCTCTGTGTAGAGCAAAACTTCTTGACATTCAATGTTTTGCGATAACAATCTTGATATAATTTTGTTTTCTTTGGCTATATCAAATGTCACATTGTTGTCAATTTCAGATCCAACATCAAGCAAAAGTTTTGACACAGCACCCATTTGATCGGCAAGCAAAATTTTGACATTGTTGATATCTGCAACCATGTTTTTGTATTGCTTGTATTCGTCGGTCAAGCGATTGATTATAGAAATCAACATATTTACTTTGACACACCTATTTGTAAGTCCTGCAGGTATGTCGAGCAAAGTCAATTTTCCCTTGTTTATCGCTGTTTCCACCAAATATTCAAGATTGGTTGGATTGTCAGTTCCAATAGACCTATTGCAACGCGACTTTTCAAGACAATCTTTGCAACATGTGGCAGTTATTTCTCTCACCAACATAGCAACAAGTTCTTCTTTCGATAGATTTCTTTTCAACATTTTCAAGTGGATTTGTTTCATTTCAAGGAAAATATTGCTGAGTTCACTCATACGTTTTCGAATGGCTTTTCTTGTTGTGTTGATCAGACTTCTTGAAGTTAGTTCGCTTTTCTTGACATATATAATATTGCCCAAATTGTTTAAAAATTTTTGAGGTATCAAAATAAATATCAAGCTCGCAACAAATATAGGCATAATAGGAGCAAAAATCTCCCAGCCGGACACAACAAAACAACTTTGAATTAAAATATCGCCCAAAAACATTATCAAAATAGTTTTGCCTTTATTCTTCGACCCAAATATTCCGCAAAATAATGTCAAAATCATAAATTCCGCCACCACGGCGAGCGAATTTAGTCCAATTGCTACACCGAGCGAAAAACTTACAACAACCGAATATGCAAGTGTTTGACTATTTGTTGCAATGAGCAAAAATATTATCAAACTCAAAATCAATCTGAAAATTTCGAAATCGAATATTACAACTTTGCTTAGCCCCAATCCAATGAGCGCTATGAAGAATAAAAAGCAAATACTCTCATCCAATGTCAGTTTGAAGCAATTTTTTCTAAGACACGCCACATGCAAAACCGAAATCATGACAAACAAACATATCATTCCCAACAAGATATACACAAACAAGTCAAAAGTTTGTGGATAATTGTAGTAAATATAGGTGACGAGTGACACCAAATATCCCAAAAACACAGACCATAGTGGCATCTTTCTCTTTGCAAGTCTGAAAATATATTTCTGAATTATCCCCACAGCAACCACAGTGATTGCAGTGAAAAAACTTGTCAAACTACAACTAACAAGCAACGCCGAACTCACCACAAACACAGCAAGCAATTTTTCGTCCAAGCCAACATAAACACACGCAAAAAAGAAAGCAAACAAAAATGGACTGATAGAATTTATCTCTGCTTGCAAGTCGGAGGCCAAGCGGTC
>JAZRUL010000046.1:0-6162 GCA_045652505.1 Candidatus Onthoplasma sp.
TATCAGGTCTTTTGACCTAAGTCAAGTCTTTTGACCTGGTTTTTGCATATTATAAATATATGAAAGAAATTTATAGTGAAGTAATTTTGGACATAATATTGAAATATAAATTAAGTCAAGAAAGATTGGCTAAAATTTTGCAAGTGAACCAAACCACAGTTGGACAATGGTTGAATGGAAAAAAGAAGCCGTCGTACGACAGCATAAAAGCAATATATGAGAACTTTGGCATTACACCAAACGAATTATTTGGTATAGATTAAAAAATATCCACTTTTGTGGATATTTTTATTTTTCATCAAGATAACTTGCTTCAAGATCAGCGACATGGAGTAATAACGCTGTTGGGAATCTTGAAAACGCTTCGCTAAGATCTGATCCGACTTGCGCTCTTGGATCAAATGCTCCCATATGCCAATTGATTGCCATTGCTTCTTCTCTTGTCAACCTCATGAAACCACTGATAATATAAACCGATTTTTCTCCATGACCATATGGAAGCGAGTTGTTGTACGCATAATATGGAACTTGAATCCATTGTCCATCAACTTTTTGATTGCGATAGTCAACAGTATAAGTATTTACCTTGCACAAATCATGCAAAAGTGCAATTATTGCAATAGATTCATCGCTTATCATTTCTTGATAATTTTCACCATATTCTTGAATTATATTTGCCTTGAATCTGTTGTAAACATTGATTGAATGCTCAACGAGACCACCTTCAAAAGAATTATGTCGTCTACCAGAAGCTGGAGCCACGAAGAAATCTGATTGAACAAGCAAATAATCCAAGAGCTTGTCCGATCCTTCCCTTGTTATATTGTTTTTGAAAATATTTAAAAATTCTTGTTTAGCCTCTTCAATATCTCTAGCCATAACTCACCTTATCCTTTTTTGTTTCTATATCAAATTTAAAATATTATTATTTTAACTTTTTGAAATCTTTTCCTTCTTTGTAATCTCTTACACTAATCACAAAATCCGCAACTTCGCCAATCTTGTCATAGAAATTTTTCATATTTTTTGCCCTAGCAAAGAGCGACACATTGAAATCTTTTTTCAACTTTTCTTTCAACTCAAACACTTCGATAATATTTTCATCGTCATAAATAAGAGCCAAGTTGTCTTTTGTATCGAAACCAATTTGTCTTTCCTTCAAAAGCATTGTCACAGGTTCAAAACCAATACTGAAACCGACAGCAGGTGTGTCAACTCCAGAGAATTTTCCAACCATTTTGTCGTATCTTCCGCCACCACCAATTGCTCCTGAAAATCCTTCAGTATACATTTCATAAACTGTACCGGTGTAATATCCTTGTCCACGAACTATTGAAATATCAAATTTGATATTATAAACATTTCCGGTCAATTGATTGAGCGAATCGATGAGATATTTGATATTTGAAACGTATTGCTCTTCAACACCGAATTTAACTACTGAATCAATTCCTTCGTTCAATACAACATCAATAATTTCACATAAACGATTGATTTTGTCAGTATCCATACCTTTTTCAATAAGTTCCATCATTACGCCGTTCATTGCAATTTTGTCAATTTTGTCCAATGTCACACAAACTGTTCCAAGTTCACTTTCTTCAAAGCCGGCTGATAAAACAAGTTTGTTCAAAATCCTTCTGTCATTGATCTTCAAAGTCAAATCTTTGAGTCCAAGCAATTTGTATGTATCAAGACAGGTGTTCAAGAGTTCGAGTTCTGCATTGATTGAATTATCACCCAAAATGTCTATGTCGCATTGAACAAATTCTCTGCTTCTGCCACGTTGAGGTCTTTCTGCTCTGAAAGAATCTCCGATTTGAATCGCCTTAAATGGTGTAGGAAGTTTTTCACGATTGTTTGAATAAAATCTAACAAGCGGAACAGTAAGGTCATATCTCAATCCTTCTTCCACCAAGTCTGCTTCTGTCAAGTTTTCCTTCGTCAAATCGAGTTTGTCGCCACGTTTTATTGTTTTGAACATCAATTTGAGATTATCTCCACCTTCACTTGAATTCAAAAATTCCAAACTCTCTAATACCGGTGTTGAAATAATATTGAAACCGTTGTTTTGATAGTTTGAAAGAATTTTATTTTTAACTGTTTCTCTTATCTTTGCGTCGATTGGCAAATAATCATTTGTGCCACGCACTGAATTAAAGTTTTTCATAATACTCCTATCCTTTGCATTATACAATAACTATAAATAAATGTCAATTATATAATATCAAGTAATATTTCTGGATAGAGTAAATCAACAAGAAACAAAAAAGACTAGATCTCTCTAGTCATTTGAAATTTTCACTTCTCCACACAAAATGTCATTGTATGAATAAGTGAATATTGCATCGTTTTCACTTGTACAATTTTTTACAGTGAACACACTTGAATAAATATCTTCTATTCTCGCACGATAACTGCTGACTTTTCTTCTGCCTCGATTGATATGCAAATCAACCTCTTTGCCTTTAAGACTCATTATCTTTTGTTTGATATTTTCTACTGTGTCTGGTTTTCTTTTCATAATCCACCTCATGATATTTTTTTCATCCTGTGGATTTTTAAACCATTTCGACAATAATAGACAAAATATTATTTTAGCAAAAAAAGAGGTTTCCCTCTTTATTCATCATCTTCATCGTCAAGATCATCAAGATCGTCATCATCAAAATCTTCATCATCAAGATCGTCATCATCATCGATTATATCCAAATCCATGTCGTCAGACATATCGTCATCGTCAATGATACCTTTATCCAAATCGTCAACAAAGTCAAAGTCGTCAGAAATACCTGAAGTGTCTTCATTGTCATCGTTGTAGACATCATCGTCTTCGACTTCGTCTTCAGAATCATCATCGTCGATATATTTGTGCCAATCAGAGATCTCTTTATCTTGATCCTCTTCGCTCAAATTCATTCCAAGTTCTTGACGACAGCTATCACAAATCTCTTGGTCGTTTTGCACGAAATTAATTTTGCACATAGGGCAAAGTTCAAGATCGCCAATATCGTCTTCGCTGGCTTCGATCAGTTTCATTTCCTTTAAACACACATTGCAATATTGGTCAGACTTTTTGATATAATTCAATTCGCATCTTGGACACAAGATCCACACTGGTTTAGTTGTTTTTGCCATTATGAGCTCCTTAAAGATAAATTCATCTTTTAAATTCTAGTATATTATAATTATTGCGATATGATTTGTCTACTAATTTTTGAAAGTTTTTGAAAAATTATTCAAGTTTTTCGTGTATTGCGTTAAAAAAATTAAGATACATAATCTTAGAATTTCTTTAACCGAATAAATTATCTTTTTAAGCGCCTTCTATAAGCATCTTGTCAGCAACCAAAGCAATAAATTCACCATTTGTAGGTTTTTCGTTGCTACTATAAACTTTTATCCCAAACAAGTTGTTTATATTCTCGATTTTGCCTCGATTCCACGCTACTTCGATTGCATGACGTATTGCACGCTCTACCTTTGATGAACTTGTATCGTACTTCTCAGCAATTGTAGGATAGAGTTTCTTGGTTATAGAATTGATAATTTCTGGATTGGCAATAGCAAGTTTTATTGCTTCGCGCAAAAATTGATATCCTTTAATATGTGCTGGTATGCCTACTGTTATGAATATGTTTGTGATTTTCTCTTCTATATGATTGTTGTTCTTTGCATTAAAGAATGTGTTTTGAGCAGTCTTTGGCTCTGAAATATCGTTTAATCTATCTTTCAATGTCTCCAAATCAAATGGTTTGATGCAATAATATTTTGCGCCAAGATTGATTGCTTTGTTGATAAATCCGTCCATTGAAAGTGACGATTGAATTATTACGTTTGTCTTTTCTTCCTTGATATTTTCCAAAACTTTGAACCCGTCACAAGCTTCAAGCACTATATCCATAACAACAAAATCAGGTGAATATTTTTTGACCAATTCAGCCAATTCTTCTCCGTTTGAAGTGGTTGCTAACACTTGGTAATTCTCATCTGTAAATTTGTTTTTCATCTCATTTAAAATTTCTTTGTCTTCATCTGCAATAATAATAGTCTTTTTCATATTTTCCCCTTTTACGTGCATTTGTTTTACACAAAAAAGATTTTATCAAATTTGTCACAATTTGCGAAAAAGAAAAACCTAATATCTTGCTTAAAAATAGGGAATTTCCGCAATAAAAAAACAAAAATGTCGAAACAGATTTTTAATTCAAATATATTATCTTTATATTTGGATTTTTATTTGATTTTGGAGCATTTTTGCTTTTTCTTGACGAATATAAAATCAGAGCAAAAATAAAATTCAATCATAAAACTCTGTCCAGATTTATATATTATGTAGACGGAGGAATTTATGGAAAACATCGATAACAAAATAGCGTATACAAAAAATCTCACAAGACAAAACTTTAATATTTTAATCAATACACCTGTTGATAGCAATGCAAATATAAAGACAATAATCAATATCAATTCTTATATTTATGACAAAAAAATCGAAACAACTTCAAACAAAGCTATTGTGTCTGGAAAAATTGGAATCAAGGTTTTATATATCGACACAGACAATATTTTCAATACTCTCACTGACACTCAATCTTTTTCAGAAACAATAACCGATCCAAGCATCACAAGCGATAGTTATATCAATTTGACAAACGAAAACTTGATTTGTGAAGTTCTTTCTTTTGATGGTATTTTGAAACTAAATTGTTCAATGTCTTTCAATCCAATTTTATATATAAATATTTCCGTTCCAAGTTTGGACAATAATTATGAGACATTGATCACAAAGAAATGCTCAGTACAGACAACGATAGTAAAAAATAATATTGACACAAGTTTTGAGTATACTTGCAACCTTGAGACAAAACACAATATTTCAAAGATTCTTTGCTACCGAGCACATTTTGTACCAAAAGAATCTATTGCCTGTGAAGATTCGATCATTGTTGGTGGAGATATTCATTCGTCTCTTTTGTACGAAACCGAAGAAGACGGCCAACCTGTGTTGAAAGAAATTTGTGCAACAAATATGATCAAGACTGATTTTCCTATAAAGAATATGACAAGCGATCAGGTTTTGGATCTAATTTATTGTGTCGACCAATCAAGGTGTGAGATCTCTACCGAAATTGAAGACGAGAATAGCGTGATTTCAATCAACCACACAATCAGAGTATGTGGAGTTTCTATGCAAAACATTACTTTGGAATTGGTTGATGATATGTATAGTTGCAATAACGAAATTAGCTTAAACTTTTCTGAAAGAGAATTCAACAATGGTCTTGTATTCGATTCTTGTGAAAACTATATCTTGGGTGAAATGTCTTTGAGTGAAAAAGATTCCGCGATTGACAAAATTGTTTCAAACTCAAATGTAAATTCAGAGATTGTCAACTCATATTTGAAAGATGATTCGGTTGTTATCGAAGGAATTATTACTTCCCAACTTATATTCATTGATGAAAATCACGAATATCAATTGAAGAATATAGAAATACCTTTTATCCTAGACACAAAATTCAACAAAGAATCTTTTGAGTGCAACAAAGTTGATATGAAAATTTTGGATTGCAAATCAAAAGTGAAACGTGGCACAATTGTTGAGTTTGAATATTCGGTTTTGATTCATTTGACAAACTATTCAACAAACAAAATTAAATTTGTTGACAACTTCACAATCGGTAAATCTTTAGATTTTTCCAAATATGATTATCAAATCTATCTTGCTCACCCCAACGAATCTCTTTGGGAATTGTCAAAGCGAATTTGCATCACCCCAGACCAACTTTGTATTTATAACAAAAATTTACCATCAGTCATGACCGGCAACGAAAAAGTGATCGTAAAAAGATAGCAAAAAAGGAACTTTTGTTCCTTTTTTTAATCAAAACTTTTTTCTGCCCAATCTTTGAGCGATGAGTCAATTGCTTTGTTCACTTCTGGAATAATATTTTCAATAGCAATCTTTTTGTCCATAACATCTTTGTAAGTTTGAAGCAAAGGTGCTTTTATTTTCATAGGGTCGCTTAGCTGAGAATTTCTCTTGTCCATACGGACTTTCAATCCTGCAACAGCCTCTTTGCTTTCAACAGAAACAAAATTTAGTTTTGGTTCGATGGTTTTTTGTTTTACCACTTCTTTGCCATAAGTTAAATTATG
>JAZRUL010000047.1:0-3842 GCA_045652505.1 Candidatus Onthoplasma sp.
CTGCTCGTCGGATTGCAAAATCGAAATTGTGTCCAATTCTGATATTGAAGTTGAAAGAATAGAGATTGATTATTATGAATATTGATTGTGAAATTTTCAAGAAATTTAATATCTATTTCCAATATTTGTTGAACAAAAACAAATTAGATATTTTCAAACATACTTTGAAGATAGAAAGGAGTAGAGATGAACTGGAAAAATCGATTGACAAATTATAATTTTTGGATTTCTCTTGTCAGTGCTGTCCTGTTGATTATGCAAGCGTTCAACTTTGAATTTGATATTGCAAATTTGAGTGAAATAGCAACTGCTTTGCTTGGACTTTTGGTTGTTATTGGGATTATTAGCAATCCAACAAAATCCAATTCTCAACCAAAGCCAGAAGAAGCAAAACCAGAAAACTCAAAAGACGAAAATCAATCAACAGACTTAAATGTTTCAAATGGTGGCATAAAAGAAAATTTTGATAGTATGCCCAGTGGCGAACAAAATGAGGATAATTCTGGCATTGGTGAAGATGATTTCAAAGTGCTTATAGAAAAAATATCTTCAGATATTGCAAGCGAGACAGGAATCATGAAAGAGAATGTGGCAAATGTTGTGAATGAGATCATAAAGACATATGAAGAAGGAGAATTTATGTTAGAAACTGAAAACAAAGAAGTTGAAAATTCGACTGAAGAAAAAATTGAAAATGAAGTTGTAGAAAACACTTTTGAGGACTACGTTGAAGAAATCGCCGAAGAATTGCTCGAAAAAGACGATATAGAGATTAATGAAGAACTCGCCGAATTGGTTGAAGAAGAATATATTCAATTCAAAACTATTGAAAATGAGGAAGAATTGATGAATGCAAAAGAGACTTCGATTGAAGAGGAAGAAGTTTCAACTGAATTTGAAATCTGTGATGAAGAAATCAAAGAAGAAACAGTTGAGGTTCATGAAGAGATTCAAGAAAATGTTTTTGTAGAGCAAAAGAATGAAACTCAAGAAGAAACGATAGAAGAGGTTATAAGCTTCAAAATTGTAAATTAGTCAGCTTTTAGCTGACTTTTTTCTTGTCTTTTTTGTTAATAATATAATCTAAATCAAAAAATTTTTTTAATTGCTTGACTAAGTTTTTTTATTTTAATATTCTTATAAAAATAGGGGAATATATGTTTTATTCAAAAAATATAGATGAACTTAAAAAGGCTTTGAATACCTCTGAAAAAGGTTTGACAACCATTGAAGTGGAATCTAGACAAAAGAGATATGGAAAAAACGAACTTCAATCAGGAAAGAATAAGACTAAACTAGGTCGTTTTTTTGCGCAGTTGAAAGATTTTATGATTATTATATTATTTGCTGCCGCAATAATATCAAGTATAATTGCACTGATTGAAAAGAACTATTTGGATTTGATTGATAGTGGATTGATTTTCTTTATTATTTTCTTAAATGCGATTGTAGGAGTTGTTCAAGAGACGAAAGCTGATGAAGCTTTGGAAACGCTTAAAGGAATGAGCAAACCTTATGCAAAAGTCATCAGAAATGGCAAAGTTGAAAAAATCAAAGTGGAAAATTTGACTGTTGGTGATGTTGTTGTGTTGGAAGCAGGAGATGTTGTACCAGCTGATCTCAGGCTCATTGAAACTGCATCTCTTAAGATTGAAGAATCAAACCTGACAGGAGAGTCTCTTGCGGTTGAAAAAGATGCCAAATTGATTTTGAATGAAAACATAGCTTTGGGCGACAGAAAGAATATGGCATATTCTTCCACCATTGTCACTTATGGTCATGGAAAAGGAATTGTTGTGGCTATCGGTATGGATACGGAAGTGGGCAAGATTGCGCAGATGTTGAAATCGGTTGATACAGAAAAAACTCCGCTTCAAAAACAAATCAACAGGACTGCAAAAGCGATAACGATTGTTGTTTTGTGTGTTGCAATTGCGATATTTGTATTTTCGGTGATAAATACTAGTTTCACTATCCATAATGTAATGAATGCTTTTATGCTCGGTGTTGCGATTGCGGTGGCGGCTGTCCCAGAAGGGTTGCCGGCAGTTATAACAGTTATTTTGTCGCTTGGAATCAAACAAATGAGTGATAAAAAAGCGATTGTCAAAAATATGCCAGCAGTGGAAACTCTTGGTTGTTGTAATGTGATTTGTTCTGACAAAACTGGAACATTGACTCTCAACAAAATGACAGTAAAAGAATTGTACACGCTTAAAAGTGGGCAATTCTTTATGAATAGCAAACCACACAAAGATATTCTACATTTGCACAATTGTTTGATGCTTTGCAACGACACAATTATCGAAAACGAAAAGTTGTTTGGTGATCCAACAGAGACTGCTCTCACTCAATATTGTCTTGATATGGGATATGATGTGATTGCTGAATGTAAAAACAAAAAAAGGATTGATGAAATTCCTTTTGATTCAAACAGAAAACTGATGACAACTATTAATAAGGTTGAAGACGGCCGTGTGTCATACACTAAAGGTGCTGGTGATGTGTTGCTTAATAGGTGTAGCAAGATTTATGACGGGGATAATGTAAGAGAGATAACAAATTTGGACAAAAAACAAATCCTCAAAGCCAACCAAGACATGGGTAGTAAAGCGTTAAGAGTTCTCGGTCTTGCTTGCAAATTGGAAAATCCTGACAAAACCAATATAGAAGATGATTTGGTGTTCATTGGACTTGTAGGCATGATTGATCCGCCTAGGGAAGAAGTCAAAGATGCGGTCAGAATCTGTAAGGAAGCAGGAATCACAGCGGTCATGATCACGGGCGATCATATGGATACAGCAAAAGCTATTGCAACTGAAATCGGTATTCTAGGTAAAAAAGATTTATGTATCACAGGTAAAGAATTGGACGAAATGAGTGACAAAGAATTTATGAAAAAACTCACAAAAATCCGTGTTTATGCTCGTGTCAGTCCTGAAAACAAAGTGAGAATTGTCAAAGCGTTCAAAGCGAAAGGAAAGATTGTTGCAATGACAGGAGATGGTGTCAACGATGCTCCATCAATAAAGAGTGCAGATGTAGGTATTGGTATGGGTATTACAGGTACCGATGTCAGCAAACAAGCGGCAGATGTTGTGCTCACCGATGACAATTTTGCAACAATTGTTACAGCGGTTGGTGAAGGTAGAAAAATTTACAGCAATATTCAAAGAGTTATTCAATATCTTCTTTCAACAAACATTGTAGAAGTATTATGCTTGTTTATCGCAACAATAATTTTACGTGTTCCGTTCTTAACTTCGGTTATGATTTTGTGGATTAATCTTGTGACAGACAGTTTACCAGCAATATCGCTTGGTCTAGAAAATTCAAACAATAATGTTATGAAAGAAAAACCAAGAGATACGAACAAAAGTTTGTTTGAAGGCAGAACAGGAAAAAATATTGTGACTCATGCAATATTCCAAAGCATTCTTGTTATGTCTGCTTTCTGTATTGGACAATATGTTTTCAATGATCCAGAAGGGGCTATGACTATGGCGTTTGTGACATTGTCTATTATGCAGATATTCCATGCGTATAATTGCAGAAATCAAACAGAATCAATATTTTCTTCGAAACCTTTTTCTAATGTATTCTTGAACTTGTCGTCTATCTTCAGTCTTATACTCATCTTTATGATAACAAATGTTCCTTTGCTTGAAATGTTCTTTGGAATTAGAACATTGAATTTGGTAGAATTTGCAATTTCATTTGGGTTTGCTCTTAGTATTATTCCAATAGTAGAAATTCATAAGTTGATTATCAGAAAAATGAAAAAATCGAACAAGAGATCAAGGAGATAATATGATATATTTATATATAGTTATATTTATTGT
>JAZRUL010000048.1:0-4221 GCA_045652505.1 Candidatus Onthoplasma sp.
AAACACACCTCAAACTTGCGTGTTTAATAAAAGTGAAATTTTGTTTGCGTACGATCGTGTGAGAGAGCTTAAAAAAGAAAGACTGCTTGATGAGATTATTATTGTAGAAGGACACATTGATGTTATCATGTGTCACCAGGCAGGTTTTACAAACACTATTGGTTGTATGGGTACAGCGTTAACTACACAACATGCAAGGAAGATCAAAAATCTGGTCGACAATGTGATATTGTGTCTTGATGGTGACTCTGCTGGTGTAAATGCGACTTATAAAGCAATAGACACTCTCAAAGAAGTTGGACTGAATGTAAAAGTTGTGCGTATCGAAGGAGCAAAAGATCCTGACGAATATTTGAAGAAATTTGGTACTGATTCATATAGAGAACTTTTGATGAATGCCAAGGATTGTGTTGACTTTGTTTTGCAAGATAGCGCAAAGAAATACAATCTTGAAATCAATGCTGAAAAGTCAAAATATGTCACAGAAGCACTCAATTATATATCAAAATTTTCTTCAACTGCTGAGCAAGAAATTTATCTAATGCAAGTTCAAAAGTTGGTGAAAATTCCGATCGACGCATTGAGAAAAAGCATGCACGCAAAGGAAGAAAAACCTCAAGCGAAAGAAATTCAAGAAGAAGTGAGTGACAATATCAGCAATAGATTTATTATTGACAGCAAAATCATGCTTCTAAGTTCACTTTTGTATAAGAAAATTGACAATTTGTCCGAAATTTCAGGACTTTTCACATCAAACGATGAATTAAGTAAATTGTATAGGTTTTTAAGTCAGAAAATCGAATCAAATGCTGACTATAATGTGTCAACATTGTTCGACAACTTTGAAATTTCGAACAATTCATTGATTGATAAAGTGATCAATTATGTTTTTCCGAGTGATGAAATTTATTTTCAATATTTGACAGAGACAATCAAACGTGTCAAATTGTATGAATTGAAACAGGAAAAAGAAAGATTGACCAAATTGATGAACGAAAGCACAACGATTGATGGAAGATTTGCATATCTTGCCAAAATTCAAGAGATAGACAAACAAATAAGAAAGGAGAAATAGTGATTACAATCGATAAAACAGATGAATTGTATAAATATTTATCAAAATTAAATGTGACAAATATTGATGAGACTTACAAATTGTTGGCATCTATTGGAAGATACAAAAGAAAAGATGTTTTGCAACATTTTAGGTCAAATTTTGAACCAAGTTTAACCAATGATTTTGAAGAAAAAGATTTGGAGGAGATAGTTGATTATTATGCTGATATTCGTCAATCGACAAAGTTGACAGCAAAGCAAGTTAATCACCTATTGAAAGAGTATTCATCAAGCAAAAATGCTGAATATAAAAACTTGATTATTCAATATTACCTTAAAGATGTGATGATGCTATGTCTTAATTACAAATCATTGCACAAAGATATTGATATTCAAGATTTGATTCAAATTGCAAACCTTGGTCTTATCGAAGCATTGGACAACTATAATCCAGACAACAAAATCAAATTTGATGATTATATCATCTATTATGTATACAAAAATGTCACAGAAGAATATAAGGAGAAGAAATAATGAGTGTAAATATTGAAGAAGTTAAACAAAAAATATTACAACAATTCAAGGCTAATCATTTACGCAGTTTGTCAGAAGACAACCTTTGCAGTAAATTAATTGAAAAATATGAGGATATTAATGCAAGTGAAATTGCACTAATCAAGGCATATTTGATTGAAAATGGTATCACCATCACTGAAACTGTGAGTGAAATAGTTTATGACGACAAGGAATTTGACGATATTATCAGCCAAATTAATGTCAATGACCCTGTCAAAATGTATCTCAAGGAAATTGGTAATATTCCACTTCTTTCTCCTGAAGAAGAAATTGAGTATAGTCGTCAATATCAGGAAGAACATAGCATTGAAGCCAGAGACAAATTGATCAATTCAAACTTGCGTTTGGTTGTCAGCATTGCGAAGCATTATCAAAACAAATTGCCTCTTCTTGACTTGATTCAAGAAGGTAATAGTGGTCTTATGAAAGCAGTTGAGAAATTTGACTATACAAAAGGTTTCAAATTCTCTACATACGGAACATGGTGGATCCGACAAAGCATAACTCGTGCAATTTCTGATCAAGCAAGACTTATGCGTGTGCCTGTACATATGGTTGAAACAATCTTGAAACACAACAAAGCGGTTCGAGCTCTTCTTCAAGAATTGGGAAGAGATCCAACGCTAGAAGAGATTGCGGAGAAACTTGGAACAACAGTAGACAAAGTTGTTGAAGTTCAAAGAATTGCTCAAGATCCGATATCTCTTGAAAGCAAAATGGGTCATGAAGAAGATAGTAAAATCGGTGATATTATCCCTGATGAACATGCTTTGTCGCCACATGATATTGCAATGCAAAACATGCTTAGAGAACAATTGATGAGTGTGTTGGAAACTCTCACTCCAAGAGAGCAAAAGGTTATAAGACTTCGTTATGGTCTTGACGATTCTCATCCAAGAACTCTTGAAGAAGTTGGACGTGAATTCTCTGTCACACGTGAACGTATTCGTCAGATTGAAGCAAAAGCACTCAGAAAATTGCGTCATCCATCAAAGTTGAAAAGACTTCGTGATGACTTGTCGGAAGATGATGAAAGAGATAATAAAGGGAGAATGTAATGAATACAATACTTGAAATACAAAAGTTAGACGCCAAGATTCGTAAACTCGAAAGAGAAGTTGATACTTGTCCAGCAAGCATTGATTTTAAAAATTATAAAAAGATTTTGCAAGAAGGAAAAACTAGATTTGAACAACTCGAATCACAGGCAAACGAAATAATAAAAAATTACAATATCGCTGAAGCAAAGTTCTCAAAGAGCAAAGGTAATAGTGAAATTGTAAAAAAACGCAACACAGACAATATAGATTTAGAAAACATCTCAAATCTTATTTCTGATTCAAACGGCCTTGTTGGTGAGTTGAGTGAAGAGAGCAGAAAGATCGAGGACTTGGTAAGAAAGTCTGAAGAAATTGTTAGAAAGAGTGCAGAGTTGTCGAAAAAATTGACTGATGCAAAAATGAGATCAACTGTGATAAAAGCAAAAATTGAAGAAAAACGTCAAGAAGTTGCTCCAAAAATTGCAGAGATTGAAAAACAGATCAAAGCTCTTGAACCAAGCGTAAAAGATGCTCCAAGATACGAGAAATATAAAGCAATCAAAGCAAATGGAATTTTCCCTGTATATGTTCCACTTGAAGGTGAATTTTGTGGTGGTTGCAAGGTTGAATTGTCACTCAATTTCATCGAAAAATTGAAGACAAATAAGATGCTTCAATGTGAACATTGCAATAGAATTATTATGTTTGAATAAAAATGTATTTTCTCAATTTTTAAATGTATTAATATAGAATTTTCAGCACTCCTTGTACATATAATTATGTATGAGTAGTGGCAAGAAATGGTCCACTCTGGTGGACTATTTTTTAGTTTTGAGCAGTATAGTAGGTGTTGGATTTGCTTCAGGGAAAGAAATCTGCGTTTTTTTCTTTGACTTTGGAGGCTTTTCTTTTCTTGGTTTGATCTCTTTTGCTATATTGTATATCTATCTTTTTTGGTTGATTGACTACATTAGGCTCAAACTTGCTCTCAATTCCTATTCAGAATTCAACAAAGTTGTATTTGGAAAATTTTGCAAAATCACAAATATTGCTATGATTGTGAATTTTGTGATTACTTGTGCGCTTATGACTTCTGGTGCTGATTATATTTTTTCAAGGTTTTTGGGATTGGGGTATAGAATTCCTACTATTGTTTTGAGTGTTTTTGGTTTTATAATTTTGCTTGGAGGAATAGACAAAATCAAAATCATTGCAAATATTATGATTCCGATTTTAATTGCAGTGATTGTAATAAATTCAATCAAGAACATTACACCCGCAAATGTCAATTTTGATATTGTTGGCAAAAATGGCTTCATGGCAGTTTATTATGGTTTGTTGTTTGGAGTGAACAATTTTATTGTGGCATTGCCGATTGTGTTCCAGACCAAAAAACATTTCAAATCAAAATTCGCTGTGATATTGTCTGTTGGGTTGATTATATTGTGCAATCTTCTGGTTTTTGGAAGCAATAATTTTAGTTCTGATATGCCAATGTTAGAATTAAGTGAAAACGTATCAAAGACGTTTTATTATATATATTTTATTG
>JAZRUL010000049.1:0-2698 GCA_045652505.1 Candidatus Onthoplasma sp.
TGGTTGTAATGGGTAGAAAAACATTTCTTTCAATTCCCAATGCTCCGCTTAAAGATAGAATAAATATCGTGCTCACAACCGACAAAACATTCTCTCCGCAAGGGGTAATTGTCGTAAATTCGTACGAACAACTTTTCAAAGAAATAGAAAAATACAATCAAGACGACGTGTTTTTGATTGGTGGAGCGACTCTATACAATAATCTTATTGATAGATGCAAAAAAGGATATATAACAAAAATTTATAAAAAGGCCGAAGCTGACACGTACATGAAGAACATAGAAGAAGACAAAAAATGGAAAGAAAAAGTCTCGAGCGACATAATTATAGAAAATGATATAACTTTTCAATTTAAAGAATTTGAGAATACAGAACTTAACTCAAAATAAAAAAATAAATTAAGTCAACTGAATTGACTTTTTTTATTTATCTTGTTATACTAAAGAGCATAATGAATTAAGTTAAGGAGAAAGAAATGGAACAACAAGAAAATTTAAGCGAATTTGACATCAAGGTTGAAAAGATCAAAAAACTTGAAGCTCTTGGAGAAAAGGCTTACAAAGCAAAATTTCACAAGACTCACGAAATCCATGATCTTGAAAATTTTGAGCTTGGAACAAAAGTTAGCGTTGCTGGTCGTATGACTTTCAAGCGTACATTCGGTAAGCTTATTTTTGCTCGTCTTTATGCTATTGGTGACAACTTCGATTCAGATTTGACTCAAGATATGAGAACAAGTGTTCAAATCAGTTTGTCTTTGAATATTGTTGGTGACGAGGCTCTTGCTAAGTTTAAAGATTTTTGTGACATTGGAGATTTTGTTGGAGTAAACGGAGAATTGGTCCGTACTCAAACAGGTGAATTGACTGTTCAGGTGGAGACGTTTGAATTGCTCAGCAAGGCTCTTCGTGGTCTTCCAGAAAAATTCCATGGACTTGTTGATACCGACGCAAGATACCGTCAAAGATACTTAGATATTATAGCAAACGAAAAATCAAGAAAAGCCGTTTGGGTGAGATTCAAAGTGACTCAATTTATCCGTGAGTTCTATATCAAACATGGTTTCTTGGAAGTTGAGACTCCGGTATTGCAAAATGCAGTAGGCGGAGCACTTGCAAAACCTTTCCATACTCATCACAATGCGCTTGACCTTGATATGAACCTTAGAATATCACCTGAAACTTTCCTAAAGCGTGTTATTGCTTGTGGTTTTGACAAGGTGTTTGAAATTGCAAAAGACTTTAGAAATGAAGGACTTTGTGTTGATAAATTGCAAGAATTCACAATGCTTGAAAGTTATGCTGCATATTGGGATTTTGAAGATAGTATCAAGTTCTATACAGAACTTTTCAGAGAAACTTGCAAGTATGTGTTTGGCAAATATGAGTTCATGTCAAACGGAAGAATGATTGAACTTCCAGCCGAGTTCCCAAGAATGGACTATGTTGCAACGCTCAATAATATTTTGGGATTTGATGTTTTGGAAATGACTGATGCTGAAGAATTCAAACGTCTTGTACTTGAAAAGGAATTGCTCGAAGAATACGAACTTGCAGATCAGTTCACTGTAGGTGGAATCATCGACTTGTTGTACAAGAGAAAGATGCGTCCAAATATCATTGAACCAACAATTTTGTATAACTATCCAAACGTTGTTCCTCTTGCTAGATACAACGACAAAGACGATAGACTTATCGAAATGTTCCAACTTGTTATTGACGGACAAGAAATGATCAAAGGATACAGCGAGTTGGTCAACCCAATTCAACAAAAACGCAACTTTGAAGAACAAGCAAAGGCAAAACTCAAAGGTGATGCCGAAGCAATGGATTACGACAAAGAATATATTTTGGCAATGGAACATGGATTCCCACCAATCTCTGGTATTGGCTTTGGAATAGATGTATTTATCTATCATTTGATGGATTGTGAAAATATTCGTGATACAATCTTGTTCCCAATCACAAAACCGATTGAAGAAAATTCAAAACAAGACGAAGAATAAAAGGATAAAAAATGAAAATTAGCGTATTAGGCACAGGAAGATGGGCATCAACTTTGACTAAGATTGTTGTTGATGGCGGACATCAAGTGAAATGTTGGGACAAGTTTCCTACAGATTTCATGAAGACAAAAAAGAATATACATGTAGACTTATCAAACAACGATAATGTGACTTGTTGTTCAGATTTGGCAGAAACTTTTGCATATACAGATAAATATGTGATTATCTCAATTTTGAGTCAACATTTCAATAGTCTCATGGAAGAGATTTCAAAAGTCCCTGGATATAAAGACAAAATTTATATCTTGGCAATGAAAGGTGTTGAGGCATCCACAGGAAAAACAAACAGTGAAATCACTATGAGTTATAATGTTAAAAGTGACAATATTGCAGTATCTGCAGGCCCTGGACAACCAGACTCTATTGTTGAAAACAAGAAGATAAATAAAATGGTTATTGCTGCATACAACAAAAGAGTAGCAAAAGAAATTGCAAGCATCATCAAGACAGAGAATTTCCAATTCTATCCATGGCCTGATGTTATTGGTTGTGAATTGTGTGGTGCTTTTAAAAATGTATATTCTGCTCTCGGTGGAATGTGTGAAGAGGCGGGACATTCTACGCTCAAAGGACATATCATGAGTGTCAGTGTTTATGAGACTCAAAATTATCTCAAAGGTATGGGTTGCAAGC
>JAZRUL010000050.1:0-2499 GCA_045652505.1 Candidatus Onthoplasma sp.
CTGAATGTGTGGCTCTCGGTGAAAATAATACCGATATAGTGGAGATCGATGCAGCTTCAAACAACAGAGTGGAAGAAGTGAGAGATCTTCGTGAAAAGGTCGCTTTCCCACCAATGATTGGAAAATACAAAGTCTATATCATCGATGAAGTGCATATGCTCACTGATAGTGCTTTCAATGCGCTACTAAAGACTCTCGAAGAACCGCCAAAACATGTGATATTTATTCTTGCAACGACCGAAATTCACAAGTTGCCTGCAACAATTTTGTCAAGATGCACAAGGTTTGATTTCAAATTGTTGTCTGTCAACACTTTGGTTGAGCATCTAAAAAATGTATTTGATTCAAAGAATATCAAATACGACGAAAAGAGTCTTTATCTCATTGCAAAAGCTGGCGAAGGTAGTGTGAGAGATATGCTCTCAATCGCCGATAGTGTGGCGTCTTTTGCCGATTATGATATAACATTTGACAAGACTGAAAAAGTGATCGGTCTAAGCAATCGTGATGGCATCAAATCAATCTTGAACGCAATAGCAAACAAAGATGTTGCAGAAGTATTTAATAGTGTGAAAAAAGTGCTCGGCATGGGCAAAAATATTCAAGTGCTATGCAAAGAAATGGCGGATTTCATCAAAGACCTTATTATGCTCAAATCAGGTGTTGCTGATTATTCAGTGTTGGACATTCTTCCTGGCGAATTTGCGTCATATAGTGAGATTGCAGGGTTGTTTGACATGAGTTTCTTGAAGACTGCTTTTTCTAAGTTTGCTCACATTGAACTTGATTTGAAATATAGTCTCAATCCAGAGAACTTGTTTGAGTCTGCTTGTCTTGATTTGCTCAACCAAGAAGACAAACCAAGAGTGGTGGAAGTAAAAGAAGTAAAAACCACTCAAATACCTTCTGATTTGACACCTGTGCAAGAAGTAAGCGTGCAAGCAAAAGAAAAAGAACAGACCGAGATAGAAAAAGTTTGGGGAAATGTTCTCATCAAAGTGAAAGAAAAGAATATGTTTGCTTTCGCAAATGCACTCATCAGTGTCAACAAAGTGGAAAAAATATCTGACAAAATGATTATTCATACAAATGATTCATCTAGTTATGAATTGATTGACAACAAAGATCGAATTGATGTATTATTGAGTTTAGTGAAATTGTTTGACGATAGCATTGTTGAAGTCATTGTAGAATATGATAAAGAGAATGCGTCAAGTCAAGATATCAAAAACGATTTGAAAAACATTTTCAAGTCAAAAATCAAATTTAAGGAATAAAAAGGAGAACTTATGGGATACGGATTTAATGGATTTGGTGGCGGTGGCGGAATGAATATGAACGCCCTTATGCAACAAGCAAGAAAGATGCAAGAGCAAATGCAAAAGGCTCAAGAAGAATTGGAGAATGCTGAAGTTGTCGGCAAAGCTGGTGGCGAGATGGTGACCGTAATCATGAACGGAAAGAAAGAAATCAAGTCAATCAAACTTGACAAAACAGCAGTGGACCCTGACGATGTTGAAATGCTTGAAGATTTGATTATTGTTGCAATCAACGATGCGTCAAACAAAGCAGACGAACTCAGCAAAGACAAGATGCCAATGGGCGGAATGGGTGGATTGTTTTAATGCAAATTGAATCACTTGATAGATTGATAAATGCTTTTTCGCATTTGCCATCTGTGGGCAAAAAGACTGCAGAACGCTATGCGTATTTTTTGCTGACCATGAATGAGGCTGACGTCAAAGATTTTGCTGACTGCATGGTGACAGCGAAAGAGAATATCCACTATTGCAAAGTGTGTGCCAATTTCACAGACAAAGAAGTGTGTAGTGTTTGTTCGAAGCCTAACAAAGAACCTATCATTTGTGTTGTGAAAGAGCCAAAAGATGTTATGGCTATGGAAAAGGTGAGAGACTATGCGGGAACTTATCATGTTTTGCATGGTGTGATCAATCCACTTGAAGGCAAAGGTCCAAATGATATCAATATCAAATCACTTTTATCTAGAATTTCCAATGAAGGAATCAAAGAAGTCATAGTTGCAACCAATCCGGACGTGGAAGGCGAAGCAACTGCAATTTATATTGCGAATTTATTGAAACCTCTTGGCGTGAAAGTGACTCGTATCGCACAAGGAATCGCTATGGGAAGCGAACTTGAATATACCGATGCGGTCACACTCAGCAAAGCAATCAGTTCCAGAAGAGAGATGTAAAAAAAATTTATAAAAGGACTTGACAAGGGAGAGAAAATCTTTTATTATAAAAGTATCAAAGGAGAAAATAATGTTTACAGCAGTTATGAAATTGAGAACAAAATAGCAGCACATAAAATTACTCGGCTGGTTTTATGTGGAGTGTATATAAAACTAGTGGGTTTTATCTATTTTTTGTTATCAATTTTGTAATTGTGTTATATAAAGATAAAGTTCACTAAATAATAGTGGATTTTTTTATTTTAAATATCTATCTATAGTTTTATATTTTAGTCGAAAATGAT
>JAZRUL010000051.1:0-1573 GCA_045652505.1 Candidatus Onthoplasma sp.
GATGTGGTTTTCGCTCATCAGTCAACTTTTGATTGCCTACTCTTTAAGTTTTCTAATATATTCATTAGTAAAAATATTTATTTGATTTAAATAAACACTTGAAATAATTTTTATTTTATGTTAGCATAACAGCATGAAAAAACCATTAGTTGCAATTGTTGGAAGACCAAATGTGGGTAAATCTACATTTTTCAACAAAGTAGCAGGAAGCAAAATTAGTATTGTTGAAGATATCCCAGGAGTGACAAGGGATAGAATTTTTGCCAACGCCGAGTGGTGTGGATACCAATTCCAGATCGTTGACACAGGTGGTCTTGATTTCAACAAAGATGACGAGATCAACAAAAGAATAATTGAACAAGCCAATCTTGCAATAGAGTTGGCTGACGTTATTATCTTGTTTGTTGATGGCAAATCTGGGCTTACTCACGACGATATTGAGGTGGCGGCGCATTTAAGAAAAGCGAAAGCTCCAAAAGTGCTTGCTGTCAACAAACTTGACAACTACGAAGTGGAAAAAACTTATGAATTCTATGAATTGGGTCTTGGAGAGCCAATGGCAGTTTCTGCTGAGCAGAGCAAGGGTATCGGAGACGTACTTGATGAAGTTGTCAAAAATTTCAAGAAACAAGATGAGATGATTGAAGATAATACTGTGAAAATCGCTCTGATCGGCAAGCCAAATGCAGGAAAATCAAGTATAACAAATCGTCTTCTTGGTGAAGATAGAGTGGTTGTAAGTTCGGTGGCGGGAACAACACGCGACGCGATTGATAGTCCTTTCAGATGGAATAACAAAGATTTTTGCTTGATTGACACGGCAGGACTTAGGAAGAAATCCAAAATCGAGCCTGACACAATCGAAAGATATAGTGTAATTCGTACAATGAGTGCTCTTGAGCGTTGTGACGTGGCGGTGCTTGTCATTGATGCAAGTGCAGGTATCACAGAGCAAGATGTCAAGATTGCGGGTTTAATCCACGAACAAGGCAAACCAAGTGTCATTGTGGTCAACAAATGGGATTTGATCGATAAAGACGAAAAGAGCAAGAAAGATTTTGAGCATCAATTCGAGGTTGATTTGGCGTTCATGAAATATTATCAAACGATCTATGTTTCATGTGCGACAGGGCAGAGAATTGGCAAAATTATGGAATCGGTTGAATATGTGCTCGCAAATTCAAGACGTGAGATTCCTATGGCGTTATTCAATAACGTGTTGAACAACGCAATCAGTGTGACCGAGCCACCTGTAAAAAACGGCAGAAGATCAAAAATAATCTTCGGAAAACAGGTCAGCACTTGTCCGCCTACATTTGTTATATATTGCACTCATGCAGAATTGATAGAGAATGCGTATGTGAGATATATTGAAAACAGCTTGCGTCGTGCCTTTGATTTCAAAGGAACACCTATTCGTGTTATGTTCAAGAACAAAAGTGAAGATTAAAAAAACAGCTTATATCAAGCTGTTTTTTAATTTGTAATGCCATTTTCGTTATCATTTTTGATTTCATTTTCTGTTTGATTTCTTTTTTTGTTGCTGGTTTTAAATACGCCAGATTTGAATAAT
>JAZRUL010000052.1:0-2302 GCA_045652505.1 Candidatus Onthoplasma sp.
TATTACAATTTTCATTTTATATGTGAAAATGGAGAGAATTATGAGGCAAAAATTCATAGACAAAGTTTATATGCGAGAAGTTCTTGACAAGGTCTGGTATCTTGAAAAAGATGAAGAATTGAGGGGCTATATCGCTTTGAAATATGTCAAAGAAATGTCAAAGCCATTGACATCTTTTTGTAATGGAAAGAAATATGTTGGATTGGACAAAGGATATTCAATTCTTGAATATGTTCCGCTTGATAGGAATTATAATTGTAGAGTTTTCTTCGACAATTTCAATAGACCATTATGTTTTTATTTTGATATAAACAATGGTTCAGGCATTGAAAACGATATTCCTTGGTATGATGATCTATATCTTGATGTGACGATGGAGTGTCCAGCGATAACAGAAATTGGTCATTATATTCGACTTGATGATGAAATTGAGTTGAAAATGGCAAAAAAAGAAGGAAAAATCAACGAAGAAACTTACAATATGGCATATCAAGTTGCAATCGACTTAATGCAAGAACTAAGAGAGAAACGAAACGATATAGTCGCTCGTTGTGAGTCAGATTTAAGCAGAATAAAAACCAAATTAAATTTGAAATAATAGGAGAAAATATGAAAGATTTGAAAGATTTGAAAAAGATGGCGAATAAAAAATTTGCAACAATTATTATGCCAGAAGCAAACATTGATGAAAGAATAAAACAGGCATGTATCAGACTATTGAAGGAAAAGACAACCAAAATTATAGTTTTTGGTGCAATCGAAGGTTTGACAAAAGAGTTTTTGAGTGAAAATTGCGAGATAATTGACATTGAAAATGATCCTAGACTTGAAGATTTTGCAACACAATTATATGAACTCAGAAAGAATAAAGGAATGACCATTGAACAAGCCAAAGAATTGATAAAAACTCCAGAATATTTTTCTATGTTGCTACTCAAAAACGATTATGCTGATGGACTTGTTGCTGGTGCAAAGTGGACAACAGCACACACTCTTCGTCCGGCACTTCAAGTCATCAAATGCAAGGAAGGCAAATCTTCAGTTGTTGGAAGTATGTTGATGTTGAAAAAAGGTATGGAGCCTTTGGTTTATACTGATGTGTCTTTGATTGAGAATCCTGACAAAAATCAACTTGCAGAGATTGCAATATCTGGGGCAGAATTCATGGATAAAGTCATTGGCAATGAGCCAAAAGTTGCACTTCTTAGTTATTCAACTTATGGTAGTGCAAAAAGCGATATGGTGGATAAAGTTAGATCCGCCACCGAAATTGCCAAGTCAAAATCAACTTATCTCATAGATGGCGAGATGCAAGGTGACAGTGCTTTGGAAATGGACACTGCCAAGAAAAAATGTCCGTCAAGCAAGGTTGCAGGACAAGCAAACGTTTTGGTTTTCCCAGAATTGGATGCTGGAAATATAGCCTACAAATTGACAGCATATTTCGGCGGAGTGCAAGCAGTGGGTCCAATTATGCTCAATTTTGCGAAACCTATCAACGATCTTAGCCGTGGTTCAACAGTTGATGAAATTATCAATACTGTTTATATAACCAAGTTAATGTGTGAGAAAAATTAATAAAATTCGAAAAACCAGCGAAAAATTATTTGCATTTCGTTGGTTTTTTGATATAATAAATTTTGTTTTAGGAGGAAAAATGAAAGTTTTAGTAGTAAATGCTGGTAGCAGTAGTTTGAAGGCGCTTTTGATGGAAACAGACAATGCAGAAGTTTTTGCCAGCGCATATTGTGAAAGAGTGGGTATTGATGGCTCTTTCATGACTTATAAGAAAAATGGACAAAAAACTGTTGTAAACCAAGATATGCCAACTCACAAAGAGGCATTCCAATTGTTTTTGAATTATTTGACAACAGGTGAGAGTGCGGTGATTTCAAGTTTGGACGAAATCAAGGCGATTGGTCACAGAGTTGTCAACTTGGGAGAGAAATACAATAAGTCAATTGTTGTGACAGAAGAAGTGTTTGCTGATATGCAAAACTATATCCACTTTGCACCGCTTCACAACCCAGGTGCTATGTCTGGAATTAAGGCTTGTATGGAACTCATGCCAGGCAAGACAAATGTGGCAGTTTTTGACACTGCGTTCCACTCAACAATGGAGCCAAAGGCTTATATGTACGCAATTCCTTATGAACTCTATGAAGAAAACGGAATTCGTCGTTATGGAGCTCATGGAACAAGCCATAGATATATTGCAAAGAAATGTGCTGAATTGTTTGGTGACTTGACAGGCAAGAAAGTTATCTCTTGTCATATAGAAGACGGATCGTAGCCATGTCGT
>JAZRUL010000053.1:0-5571 GCA_045652505.1 Candidatus Onthoplasma sp.
AACAAGTTGATTGAAGAAGACAGAAAACGTGTTGGTATCAAACATAGCGAATTTCAACATTAATCAAAGAAACAAAAATCTCTCGAAATTTGAGAGATTTTTTTTGTGATTACACCAGACATTTTCATTTAGAAAAAGTGTTTGGTTATTTTAAATTAATATAACATTTATTCGTAAAATTTGTTCATGAGTTTTTCAAATAGGGCAACTGCAAAATACATTATTGATGCCAAGACGCATAGGATTACAGTTGATGTCATAACCAAATTCAAATTGAAAACTTGACCGCCATAAATCAGGAGATATCCAAGACCGGCACGGCTGACTAGATATTCGCCCATGATAGCACCGATCCAGCTGAGTCCTACATTGATTTTTAGCGTAGAGACAATGTCTTTGAGTGAATTTGGGAGTATTAGTTTGAAAAATATTTGCAGTTTGTTTGCTCCCATTGATTTTGCTAGGGCTATCAGTTGAGAATCACAACTGATGAATGAATTTAAGATATTGAGTATTGTCACAATGATGACAATCAGTATACACATGAACACGATAGCTTTGCTTCCGGCTCCAAACCATATGATTATGATCGGACCCAATGCTATTTTTGGAAGTGAATTTAAAACAACAAGATACGGCTCAAGAACTTTTCTTAAAAATTCACTATACCACAATATAAAAGCAATCACAAAGCCAATTCCAGTCGCAATGGCAAAACCTTGCAATGTTTCACCGAGTGTTATTCTAGAATGATGCCATAATTCACCGTTGGTGTACAAGGTTTTGACAGTTTCACAAATTTTTGATGGACTGGAGAAGAAGAACGAACTAATTATTTCATATTTTGTCAATAATTCCCAGCATAAGAGAAATGCGACCAAAATTGCAATTTGCACCAATTTTATTGAAGCGTTTTTTAGTCTGTATTTTCTCAAATAATCTCTGTGAATTGGACTATAATTTTTCTTGTTTTTCATTTTGTATTTCTTGCCAAATTATGTCAAACATAATTTTCGCTTTTTCAGTTTTTCGTCTTTCGAATGGAGTTAGTTTTTCGTCAAAGTCAAGTTTGTGTATCGCCTTGATTTTTCCAGGTCTAGATGTTAATACGATAATTCTATCTGACATGCTTATTGCTTCTTGTATATCATGAGTGACAAGAACAGCTGTCTTTTTTTCTGATTTAATAATACTAAATACATGATCACAAAGTTCCAATCTTGTCTGATAATCAAGAGCACTAAACGGTTCATCTAAAAGTAGTAATTCAGGTTTCAATGCAAGAGTTCTGATTAGTGCCACTCTTTGACGCATTCCGCCACTTAGTTCGCTTGGGTGCTTTTTCAAGAATTCACCGATTCCGTATTTTTCGGCGAGAGTCAGGGCATATTCTTTGTATTCAGAATTGGCAATATGCTTCAATTCTAGACCAAAATAAATATTCTTTTCAATGTTTCTCCAAGGCAACAAATTGTCTCGCTGAAACATATAGCCACAAATGTCGTCGTGAGGATTCGGCTCTTTATCTTTGAGGAAAACTTTTCCTGTTGTCGGCTTTATAAGTCCAGATATAAGCGACAATATGGTTGTTTTTCCGCAACCTGAAGGTCCAACTATTGATATAAATTCATGTTCTTTAATATTCAAATTTATATCTTCTAGTGCCTGTGTTTCGCTTTTTACACTTTGATAGGTTAGCCCAAGGTTTTTGAGTTTGACAATAGTATTCATTTTATGCTACTTTGCTGGCAAAAGTTGTGTCAACAGCGGTCTGCCAATCGATTCGACCATTGAGTTCACCGGCGTTATCAATAATGTCGAGCATATTGTTCCAAGAAGATTCTTTCAATACGAAACTGCTTGCATATGCGCCAATCTCAATATAGTTTTTGACTGCAGACAAGATCAATTCATCACTTGTTGTTGAAAATGATGGTTTCAAGCTGGCAATAATCTCGCTATCGCTGGCATTGATTAAATAATCGTATCCTTTTTTGAGAGCGGACATAAATTTGTCGAGTTTTTCTGGGTGTTTTTTCATGAAACTGCTAGTAGCTGTGAATACTGTATAAGGAATATCACTTACTTCGCTTCCAAGTGAAGATACAATATATCCTGTTTGGTCAATTTCACACTGACTTGCAACCGGTTCAAACATAGTACAATAATCTCCTGTGCCTGCAACAAATGACGAACTTGTCAAGTTGAAAGCAATACTTGTGTCAAGAATTGTGTCTACATTTTCACCCAATTCGTCACCAGGTTTCAATCCGTGTTGTTCAAGGATATATTGAAGAGTCATAGCTGGCATTCCACCTTTACGACCACCAATGATGTGTTTGCCTTTGAGACCTTCCCATGTGAAACTACTTCCTTCATCTGTTCTGCCAACCAACATCGAACCATCGCACGCTGTCAGTTGTGCAAATATTTTTGGCACATTTTTCATGCCGTTGTTGATGACATAGACGACTGCTTCTGGACCAAGCAACCCGACATCTGCACTGCCAGAGATCAAAGATGTCATGACTGTGTCACTACCACCTGCGTTTGTGAGTTCTATTTCTATTCCTTCATCTTCAAAATAGCCATTATTAATAGCTACATAGAGTGGGGCGTAGAAAATCGAATGTGTCACTTCACTTAAACGCAGTTTTTTGTTTGATTTTCCTCCGCAAGCAGTGCAAAAACTTGCAATCAGGCCAAGAAAAACCACTAGTAAAATAGAAAGTTTTTTCATTCATTCTCCTTTTTTATGGAAGTGTGGTCGAATTTCTTCCATAGTTTATAGTATGAAAAACTTAATTTTTTGTTAATAAATGACATTATTATTGACAAAATTTGTTTTTTGTGGTATTTTAAAACTAGGAGAAAGAAAATATGAGCATGATTTTATCTTTTGTTAGTCCTTGGGAATTTATTTTGAGATATACTGTGATAGTAGGTATGATTCTTATGGCATTTGGTGTTGCTACACTTTTACTTGCCAAGAAAATAACTATTGTGAAGAGAAAAAGCGAAGTTGTTGACAAAAATGACAAAATTTATGTTGCTTTGATGTATATCGGAATCGGCTTGATTTTGCTTGGTATGATTATCGCTGTTTTGCCGGTGGAAGCAACTCTTTATAAGGTGTAATATGCAACATTATTTCATAGATAAAGATCATAATGAATCCGATTTCTTTGAATTTAATGATGAAGTGCTAGGCTTGAATTTATGCTTTCGCAGTTGCGATAGCATTTTTTCAAAAAATCAAATTGACGATGGAACTCGTGCGCTGCTCAACGCTATTTCAAAGAATATGACACTCAAGGGTCATGGATTGGATCTTGGTTGTGGTTTGGGAGTTATTGCAATCGCTTTGATCAAACATTTTGGTGTCAGTTTTTATATGGTCGATATCAACGCAACTGCAGTCAAACTAAGCCGAGAAAATTTGATAAAAAACAATGTTCAACATAGTGCAAAAGCTTTTGTTAGTGATGGTTTTGAAGCGGTTGAGGATATGTATGATTTCATTGTGACCAATCCACCTATCAAGACAGGGAAGAAATTGCTTTTTGAACTCATGGAAGGGGCGTATAGTCATTTGAAAGAGAATGGAACACTTACATTGGTGATAAGAAAAGATCACGGAATGGAAAGTTTGAAAAAACATCTTATGTCAATATTCGGTAATTGTGAAATTATCGCTAGAGATAAGGGTTATTATATATTGAATTCAATCAAAAATTAGAAGAACACTTTTAGTGTTCTTTTTTAAAATAACCAGCAACAGTTATTGTTGATTTGAGTACAAAAAGTTTCACTATAATATGGTACTGACAAGTTTGAAACCGTCACGCAGTCATAACAACCCGATCGAAAATAAAAATAATACATAATTTTTCCTTTTTAATTCATTGTATGAGAAAATTTGAATATTGTTTTTTTGTTGCTTTACAAAACAAAAAACTGCCAAAATATGCTATTTTTTTCATGAGTAATTCCAATCTTTCTGCATATTATACAATAGGGAGTAATTATGCGAGAAATTGCGCTTGCGTGCAAGGTAAAAAATGAAGAAATAATCGACTTTTTACATACAAATGTACTGAACAGGATTGATTTTTGCAAATGTGTTATAACAAGGTATTGTGACAATAATTTTTGTTATCTGTTGTTTGCGTGTGATGAGAATTTTGCTTGTACTTGCGAGAAAATACTAAGAGAAATCATCATTGAATATATAGAATCGGTCTATAAAGTTGGATATTTGAAGAAAAAGATAAAAAATCCGCTTTCAAATTCGCTTCCTTTCAATGCATATATCAAGATTTTGGCAGTTTTTGACAAAAACACAGACGAAAATGCTTTGTCGAATATAATATTGCTTAATCAAACTTTTTTTGTTGATAGTTTCATTGATTTTAGGCTGACTCCGCTCAAGAAACATTGGAATAATCTGGTGGAACTAAGCAGTGACAACCTTATGTTTTTCAATTCTGGAACTTTTGTTGATTTGATCAGATATTTACTCAATACAATGGATAATATTGTCTACAAAGTGAAGGTTATTTGTGATGGAGAAAATTTCAGTATATACAATATGAAAAACAAAAACGCAAAAATCACCAAAACAGCCGAGTGTCACAATTCGCTTGATTTGATCAGTAATATCTTGGCATCTTGTCCGAGTTATATAGATATTTATGTGAAAAACGTTGAAGATAGCGAAGCAGTAAGTTTTCTTAGCAATGTGTACACAAATCGACTAAAAATCTATATGAGAAACTAATTGACAATTCTACTTTTTGTGATATAATAAGCCTAATTGGAGGTTTGTATGGTTAAGTATGACGGCTTGTCAAAAGCAGAAGTTTTATGTGCGCTTTATAATAGGGCGAAATGTCTAGGTTTGGGTGTTCTTCATTTTGAAAATAAGAAAATGACCATAAAAGAGGCTGAACAATTGCTTAAAATCACAACAAGTTTTGATTACTTGAAAGGTAGAGTTATGAAAGTTGACTTGTCTGGTGTTGATAGCTTTGAAGAGAGGCTTTATGATAGAGATAATGGGAATGGTGCTGCTCAAAGTGCGGTGGATGATTATAAATTGGAAAAAATTAGTCCATATGAACCATAAAAATAGTTGACAATATAAGTTTTTTGATATAAAATATTATCAGTTTAATAGATTATTGATTGGACAAGTAGGATATAAGTCCCTGTTAAGAGAGAGTGCATGCTGGCTGGAATTTGCACATTATACTTATTGACGAAACCACCAATTAGATCAATGCGAGTGAATTCTCGTGAAAGAAGTGAACATTTTTGTTAATTAGGGTGGAACCGCGGTAAATATCGTCCCTTGGCTAAGGCTGAGGGATTTTTTATATTTCTCATAAAAAAATAAACAAAGGAGAATTTATATGCAATATGTATTCAACACAAAAGGCACATGCAGTGCACAAATAATTATTGATATTGACAATAATAATGTTATTGAAAATGTGAAATTTGTTGGTGGTTGCAATGGAAACACAAAAGGAATCAGTCAACTTGTCAAAGGTATGACCATCGATGAGG
>JAZRUL010000054.1:0-4117 GCA_045652505.1 Candidatus Onthoplasma sp.
AATCTTGATCCAATCCTTGTATAGTTTTTTCATCAAAATTTACAATTTTATCTTGTTGTTCTACTGAAAGTTGAGACTTGTATTCTATAAGAGTTTGTTTCAAAGCCGTAGTTTTTTCATTTGACTCCAATTTGTCAATACCAATCAACAATTTATCGATATGTTTTCCCAACTTTTCTTGGCTTAATTGCTTTCCGTCGTCAAGTCCGTTTTGATATTTGTCTTCCAACAACAAAAGTTTAGACGAAACATCTATTGTTTTAAAATCGTTTTCTATATTTGCTAGGCTATTATATAAGTGTTTATATCCTTCTGAAACTGAATCTAATCTATCCGCTATATTTTTATTTGAATCTATTTCTTTAATGCCATTATTTTGCTTAAAAACAAAGTCTTTACAATTGCTTAAAATTTTAGTTAATTTTTTTACTTGCACAACAAAAGGATGATCTTCACTATACCCAAAATCTGACAAAAATTTTTTTGTACCTTCTACAATATCAACAGTTTCATCAATATTTCTATTAAATAATTCAAGCGTCGTACGACCAGAAATATTTACCGCTTTAGCACATAGTTCTTTGCATTCATTAAAAACTTCACCCATTTCAGCGTTTGTTCTTTTTAAGTCTTCCAAAATCTCACTCATAATTTTTCTCCTATTACAAATATTATATGAGTAGATTTCTACTTTGTCAAGTTTTTTAAGTAAAAATCTACTAACATAATTATAATGAAAGATGGAATTGCAACCAGAATTTTTGAACTTAGAAACGAAGCCAACCTCTCACAACAAAAACTAGCAACAATAATAGGTGTCACGCAAAAAGCAATTGATTTCTGGGAAAAAGGTATAAATGAGCCAAAAGCAAGTTATATAATTAAACTTGCACAGTTTTTCAATGTTTCCACTGATTATCTTCTTGGAATAGAAAAATAAAATATAAAAAAGAGGCGTTGAATACACTCGAAACCATAAATCATCTAAGAACTTGTTTTGTCAAACATAATTATTCAAACTCAAACAATATCAAAATATTACGATTTTTTTGGAGTATAAAACTGCCTCTATATGTAGAGATTTACCCTACAATTATAATTTGTGAATAATTTGAAATTTTATTCACTTTTTTTATTTTTTCTTTTTGTTGGTGCTTTATCAGCTGGCTTCTCTTCTATTTTTGTTGAAGTTTTCTTCTTTGTCTTGCCCACAATCTTCAAAATTTCTTCTGCAATTTTGTTTGGTGTGAAACCTTGAGCATTTTTAAGTTCATTCTCATTTCCCGTTTCAGCAAACTTTTCCACATTGAACACAGCCTGATATGGAGTGTATTTGAGATATTTCGCACATGTGCTACTCTCTATTACAAACAATGGTCGGGACAAAATCTCTTTTTTGTATTCTTTCTCTTGCAATTCAAAGATTTCAATACTTGGTACACTAACAACACCTATATCAACTCCTTGATCTTTCAACACTTGTCTAACATCAAGTGCAAGTCCCACTTCTCCACCGCTAGCCATTATGTTAAATTTACCTTTTTCGGTGATAAAATACGCACCTTTATCTACATTTGATTTTTCTCCAATCAATGGCAATTTTCCACGGCTAAGCGCAACACACATTGTGTATGAGTTTTCAATCCACCATTTATAAGTTTGAACACACTCATAAATATCATCAGGACGAACAACTTTCACATCTGGAATAAGACGCAATTGGTCCAATTGTTCCACCGGAAGATGAGTGATTCCATCTGGAGTATCGTAAGCCGACGCATGTGAGAATACGAACATCACCGGCAATTTCATAATTGATGCCATACGAATTGCTGGCAACATATAGTTGGCAAACGCCATAAACGTAGAACAAATCACGCTCAATCCACCATGCAAAGCGATACCATTGGCAATCGCACCCATTGCATGTTCTCTTATACCAACATTTACATTTACACCAAGCCTATTTTTTACAGAATAAAGATTTTCACCAGAAACTTTCACTTTTGTACTAGAAGACAAATCTGCTGACAAGACTACAAGATTTTCTTTTGTCTTTGCAACTTCATTCAGTACCAATGAATTCGCATCTCTTGTGGACAATTCTTTTGGCTCAATTTCAAAATTTAGAGCAAAATCATTTGTTTCATATCTGTGGAAAATTTCTTTTTTTGTTTTATTTTTATCAAGTGCTGAATCAAACTTGGTTTGATAATTCGCAAATTTTTTATTAATTTTCTCACTTACTTTTTTGAGTGAACTCTTCGCTTTTTTAGATAAATCTAGATATGGACTCTTGACGCCCAATTTTTTTCTCAATTTGTCAATATCTTCTCTCGAATAAACTTTTCCATGACTGAGATTGTTATTTGCAAGAGCAGTATCTTTTCCTATAATTGTATTGAAGATTATTACCGTAGGTTTGTCTTTCGAATTCTTTGCAATTTTTATGGCATTGTTGATCTCTGAAAGATTATGTCCATCACTTTCTATTACATTAAAATTCATTGATGCAAATTTGAGATAGACATTATCTGTGCTTGATTGAGTCAATTTGCCATCAAGTGTCACATTATTTTTGTCATATAATAAAATAAATTTATTCAATTTATAAAGTCCAGCAATTGACAAAGCTTCGTTGGCAACACCTTCTTGAAGACAACCATCTCCAGCCATACAAAAAGTATAATGACCAGCTTTGAATCTTGCATCCATCTTGGTTTCGGCGATTGCCATACCAACAGCATTTGCGACACCTTGTCCTAGCGGACCGGTTGCACAATCAATACCTGGAATATTGATTTCTGGATGACCACTCAACAATCCTTTGAAAGATCTAAATTGTTTCAATTCTGATATATCAAAATAATTAAGTCCCGCCAATATTGCATACAACCCTGCACAAGCATGCCCGTTTGACAAAACAAACCTATCTCTCAAGATCGATTTAGATTTATCAGCCAAAAAATGCTTTGTATACAGAGTATACAAAATATCACCAGCAGACAACACTGATCCGGAATGTCCACTACCAGCATTGTTGATTGCTTCAAGCGCTAGAATTTTTAATTCATTAGAAATATGTTTTTCAGACATAAGCTTCCCCTATTAGTTATAATGTTAGCAAATTTAAGATTTTTTTACAAGCAATTTTTTATCTCTTGATTTTTTCCTCAAAACAATCAAAATATCAACAAAAAGTTTCAAAATCACTAAAACTTCAACAATCAAAACGATAATACCATAATTAAACCAAAGATTTGTTATATAATAATCACCTTTCAAAACTTTCAAACCAACAGAATCATCAACAATAACCGCGATATTTCCATCGACATCAGTCCTATGAATTTTTGAGCCTAGTTTTGACAAGTTTTTCAACACTGTATCGGTTGGATGACCATAACTATTTTTTGCACAAGAAATTATTGCATGTTTTGGTGTGACAACATTCAAAAAATCTATTGAGGTCGACATTTTGCTGCCATGATGCGCAACTTTCAATACATCAGAATCTAGTTCGTCGCCATATTTTTCAACAAGTTTGTTCTCCGTTTCAATGTCAATATCTCCTGTGAACAGAAAATCTGTATCCTTATATGTCAACTTGACAACCGTACTTGATGCGTTTGTGTCTGTATCTTCGATGTAGTAAAATTTCAAATAATAGTCTTTTGTAGAAAATTCCATATTATCTACGATTTGAGTGTTTATATTTTTATTTTCTATCTCTGATTTGATTTCATTGTAAATATCAGTATCACTATCTGTTGCTGGCATTATAATATTTTTCAAGTCAAATTCTTGAATAAGTCGTTTTGTTCCGCCTATATGATCAGCATCAGCATGAGACAGAATCAAATAGTCTATAACTTTACGTTTTGAATTTGACAATACATTATCATACAAATAATCTGTATACCCCACCGAATAATCAAGTGTACCTGTATCAATCAACATAACTTTATCATCTGGCAAATTGATTGCAATTGCATCACCTTGTCCTATTGAAATAAAATGTACTATCAAATTATTTCGTTTTGTTGCTATACTTTGAGACAAGAAGAATTTAGTAATACCAACATTTATCATCGAATTTAAAATACAAGTCAAACCT
>JAZRUL010000055.1:0-4322 GCA_045652505.1 Candidatus Onthoplasma sp.
GTTATAACCAAACTTGAAGGCACAACCTGTGGCTTTAGACCAACCTCATGCCCAGATCAACTTGCAACGGCGTTAAAACAAATAAAAGAAAAATTATAAGGAGAATAATATATACGAACAAGTTCGTATATAAAGTATCCTTGAATTCGCTTGCTAAACACAAGCGTTTATCAATCAAATTAAAGGAGTAAAATATATACAAAGTTGATTGTATATAAAGTATCCTTAAATTTGCTTGCTAAAAACAAATATTTATCAATCAAATTAAAGGAGTAAATTATGGAAGAGAAAGATATTGAATTAATGGAAAAAGAAAAAATGTATCGCCACAGTATGAGTCACATACTTGCAAAGGCGATCAAACAATTATATCCAGATGTCAAAGTGGCAATTGGTCCTGCTATTGACAATGGTTTTTACTATGATTTTGACAATTTATCTGTTGGACCAGATGATTTTGCGCGTATAGAAGACACTATGAGAGAAATCATCAACAAAAATGAGGATTTTGTTAGAATCGAAGTAAGCAAAGCTGAGGCTTTGGATCTATTTAAAGACGAACCATACAAAGTTGAACTCATCAACGAATTACCAGATGGTGAGACAATCACTGTATATAAAACAGGTGATGACTTCATGGATCTTTGCCGTGGGCTACACGTTGAGAATACAAAATTCTTGCGTGGTTTTGCATACAAAATCAATCGTGCAAGTGGTGCATATTGGCGCGGAAGTGAGAAGAACAAGATGCTCACTCGTATCTATGTCTATGGTTTCTTGAACAAAGATGATCTCAAGAAACATATCCAACAAGTTGAAGAAGCACTTCGTCGTGATCACAACAAACTTGGTAGAGAATTGGGTCTTTTCACAACAGTTGACTATATTGGTCAGGGGCTTCCAATTTTGCTTCCAAAAGGTGCAAGAATTGTTCAACTTTTGCAACGTTTTGTTGAAGATGAGGAACAACGTCGTGGATGGCTCTTAACAAAGACTCCATTTATGGCAAAGAGCGATCTATACAAGATTTCAGGACATTGGGATCACTACAAAGACGGAATGTTTGTTCTTGGCGATGAAGAAAAGGACAAAGAAGTGTTTGCACTTCGTCCAATGACTTGTCCGTTCCAATATCAAGCATATCTCAATCAACCAAGATCATACAAAGATTTACCTTTGAGATATAACGAAACATCAACATTGTTCAGAAACGAAGAAAGTGGCGAAATGCACGGACTTATTCGTGTGAGACAATTCACAATTTCTGAAGGTCACTTGATGTGTACTCCAGATCAATTGGAGCAAGAATTCAAGTCATGTCTTGAACTTGCAATTTACATGCTCAAGACTCTTGGATTGTACGAAGATGCTTCGTATCGTTTCTCTCAATGGGATCCAGAAAATAGAGCAAAATATATCGGCACAGATTCTCAATGGAATGAAGCACAAGATATCATGAAGAATATTCTTGATCACCTTGAAATTCCTTATTCTATCGGTGTTGGTGAAGCGGCTTTCTATGGACCGAAACTTGATATCCAAATCAGAAACGTTTGGGGCAAGGAAGACACATTGATCACTATTCAAATCGATCAATTGCTCGCTGAAAAATTCGGTATGGAATATACAGACAAAGACGGCAGCAAGAAAAAACCATATATTATTCACAGAACAAGTATCGGTTGTTATGAGAGAACACTTGCATATTTGATCGAAAAGTATGCTGGTGCGTTCCCAACATGGCTCAGCTCAACTCAAGTGAAAATCATCACTGTGAGCGAAAACAACAATGCTTATGCTCTCGAAGTGGAAAATAAACTCAAATCGGCTGGACTTCGAGTTGAATCTGACCTTGATAATGAATCAGTAGGAAAGAAGATAAGAAATGCAGTGCTTGAAAAAACTCCATATATCTTGGTGCTCGGTGACAAAGAAATGGCAGACGGATCTGTTGCTGTTCGTCGTCGTGGAAGCAAAGATACAGAGACTTTGACTTATGACGCATTCCTAGGTGAAATTCTTCTCAATATCGCAAACAAATCACTTAATGTATAAATTTAAAAAAACTACAAGTTTTCGCTTGTAGTTTTTTGTTTTAATAAACTATTCCGATGATTTTTCCATTAAATTCAGTTTTAAGATTTTCTAATTTATCCAAAATTTCATCAGCTTTTGATATGAAATTTTGAATTTTATTTTTTATTGCAAATTCTTTAGATATTTCAATGTTTCGCTTCATACTATTTAAGTTGTCATAAAGATATTCTATTTCTTCACCTAAAAGCGTATTATAATTTTCTATTTTGGATTTTGTGTAGCAAATTTGTGATTCGGCGATTTTTAAAATAGTAATTATATTATTTTTCATCTTTGATACATATTCCTCATTTTGAATTTGTGTAATTTCTTGTTCAGTTTTTGTATTATTATTTTTGAATAAATTTTTTAATAAATTCATATAAACTCCATAAAATTGATAATAATTCCCTTGTTTGAGTGAGCGGAACAAATTCTTTTCATTAGATCTCAGTCTTTTTATCATTTTCTTGCATTGAAGGATAACTTCATCCATTTCGTAAAATTTGGCGTTTTCATAACAATTTTCGGTCATGTCACGCAATTCGTTGAGTTTTTTTACGATTCTGTTCAAATCTTTTCTTGAGCCGTTTTTGTTGATTTCACCTTCAAGTTTATTGGCTTCGATTTTAATGCTTTTCAAAAGATTTTTGATATCTTCTTCATAATTGATATTTTTATAGATGGTTTTTTTGACAAGATTCATATTTGCTCCTGCATTAATATTTATATGATAATACATTATAGCAATTTTGTCAATATGTAAAATTTTAAATTTTTATATAAAATATAGTTGACAAGATTTTTATTTTGTGTTATTATCAAGTCGTAAAAGTAGGAGTACCACTTCTCACCTTGAAGCAATCACGCGACAATGGTCATGAAATTATTGATATAATATTGGCTTTTTGCTGATATTGTAATTATAATGTGGGACGCTTTTACATAGAGTGAGCCCGTTTTTTTATGGGTAGGAGGAAATTTGAAAGAAACACTTAAAAATGAACAAATTGTTCTAGCAGAGGTTCGTCTTATCGGACCACAAGGTGAGCAACTCGGCATTGTGTCAAGTGAAGTTGCTCTAAGTAAGGCTCAAGAGGAAGATCTTGACCTTGTTCTTATAGCACCAGATGCGAAGCCACCGGTTTGCAAAATTATGGATTATGGCAAATTCAAATTCGATGAACTTAAGAAACTCAAAGATCAAAAGAAAAATCAAAAAGTTTTGAAAGTGAAAGAAATGACTATGTCTATGACTATTGACAAACATGACTTGGAGATCAAAGCTAAACAAGTTTGCAAATTTTTAGCCGAAGGAAGCAAAGTGAAAGTTTCAATCCGTATGAGAGGAAGACAAATGGCTCGTCCTCAAGGCGGTGTTGAGATTTTGAACAATTTTGCAGAACTTTGTGCTAGTGTTGGTCAAGTTGAAAAGGCCCCTGAAATAAATGGACGCAATATCTTTATGTCATTAGCACCAATTTCTAACAAAAAATAATTTGTTGGATTCCTGCTTAAGCAGAAAAATATATAAGGAGAATAATTATGCCAAAAATGAAAACAAGAAGAGCTGTTGCAAAACGTTTTGAAGAAACTGCTACAGGCAAAATCAAACGTACTCGTGACGGCAAAGGTCACATTTTGACCAAAAAATCTCGTAAGAGAAAAAGAAATTTGAGAAAAACCGCTTATGTTTCAAAGCAATTTGAAAAGAACATAAAGGGTATGATTTAGGAGGCGAGCTATGAGAATTAAACGTGGTGTAAACGCTGTTAAAAAACGTCGTACTATCTTGAAAGAAGCTAAAGGTTATGTTGGCGCAAAGTCAAAACTTTATAGAGTAGCACGTGAAGCAGTTATGAAATCAGGACAATACGCTTACGTTGGTCGTAAGTTGAAGAAACGTGATATGCGTTCTCTTTGGATTGTTCGTATCAACGCTGGTTGTCGTGAAAATGGAATCAGTTATAGCAATTTCATCAATGGTCTTAAAAAAGCTGGTATTGACCTTAACAGAAAGGTACTTGCAGACATCGCTGCAACTGACAAAAATGCTTTTGCAAAACTTGTTGAAAGCTCAAAGAAAGCACTTGCTAAATAGAGATAAAAAGTTGTATCATTCGATACAATTTTTTTATTACAATCTAGACAAATTTTTCGAGTTAATGAGAAAAGGTATTTGATTTTAGTATTGACAAATTTGTATTTTGATATATAATAAAAGCTAGTTGGAGGTAATGATGCTA
>JAZRUL010000056.1:0-8696 GCA_045652505.1 Candidatus Onthoplasma sp.
GTTGATAAACTCGATACAATCAGTAAGACCACTTGTTCCATTTGGAGCAAAGAGTATCACTTTTTCATACTGCCAACCACCTTCGTTGATGTACGTATAAGAAGTCTCAATTTCTCCTGAATTTTTGAACACAAATCCATAGAAAGTATTGTTGCTTTGTCCCAAGATTTGCTCTGTCACATAACAATCTTTGATAAATCCAGAGTTGTCATAAACGAAACCAGCCGAACTATCTTTGACTGACATTGCACCAATATTTCCCTTTGTCTTGTTCAAACCTATTGAAGTGTAAGACATTGAGATTTCACCATCATTATCAACCACAAATCCTGCAACTTTTACTTCAATTGCATTTTCTGTATCTACATCTTCCAAATACGCATGTATCAAACCTTTTTCGCTTTGAGCATCAAAGTATGACGACACAACTTTTCCTGAAGATGTATTTGAATACACAACTCCACCGATATTTGCAAGAGCATAAATCTGCAATTCGCTGACAGAGTTGGTGATATATCCTGAATTGACACCTACAAGACCACCGATATTGAAATTAATTTCTTTCGTATCATTGGCACTTGATTCAAGAGTAGATGCATGCATTGCAATTGTTCCGCTCACTTTACAATTCGTGACAATACCATTATTTGTTGGAGTGATTCCTCCAAACAACACCGAAGTATAATCAATCGCCGACTCGTCATCAGTTTCACAAAAATCTGAATATGTTGTATTGTTTGCTGACACTCGACCGAAAGACCAATTTCCTGATCCGTCATTTTGAGTGACATATTCCACATTGAGATTCATAACAATCATGTTCTTTTCGATATTCTTAAACAAACCGGCTTGTATAGTTTCTTCCGCAAATTCTGCAAAACTATAAATTCTGATTGTATGACCATTTCCGTCAAACATTGCTATATCCACATCAATTGGACTATATGCACCATATTTTTCATAAGTGAGTGTTCCAAGTTTTCCAAGTTCCAAGTCTGAAGTCAAAATATAATATCCAGAAACACTAGACTTCATATTTAAGAATTCTTCTTCATTGTTGATAGATTGCATCTTGAGAAGTGAAGTTCTGTTTGTGAAATTGAATGTATATTCTCTTGCCAATGATAATGTATTAGTTGCACCACCAATTGTCTTTGTATCATAATTATATGGAAGATTAAGAACAAGTGTTGAATCATTATCTTTCTCAACAGTCAGACTAACATTGGTTTCGCCCTCAGCTCTGGTGAGCATAACTCCGTCACTACTTACTGAAAGATTATTTCCCGCAGTTATCCAAGTCTTTTGATCTAATTTTATATAGTTATTTGGATTTAAATTAATTTCTCTTAAAATTTGATAAATTCTGCTTGTGATCGAAGTTCCATTAATATTATTTGAATAATCTTCTGACAAGTAGTCATAAGTCTTAGAGTGATAATTTCCACTATTGTAATAACTTATATCTGTTTCATCAAAATAGAAGCTGAGTTCAACAGGAATGTTGTAGTCGCCATACAACTCATAATCATATCCTGATGTTCTTCTAGAATTGTTTACACTTATATTATGAATAACAAAGTCTGTAATGATGAATTTGAATGTAGTTGATTCATATTCTACCGTTCCATTATCCATGGTTGCTCTTGTTTGTGCAGTGATTACAAGTGTTTTACCTATCAACTTTTCTTCATATTTTTTGAAATTCAATTCATAATGGTCTCTTTGACCTTTTCTTATTTCAAAATATTCGCTTGCATCAAAGCCATCTATATATAATGAAATATCTACATTTCCATCAGAATTCTTTGTTGTGATATAGAAATCTACACCACTCACACCATTTGCTAGGTACAATTTATTGTTTGAATTTTTATTTATATCTTCAGTTTCTTTGCTATCGTTATCAGTAGATTCTGAAATCTCGATTCCATTAGGATCAAAATACTTCATTGTGATGCTTGGCATCATCTTGACATCTATATAATAATATGTCGTACCAATATCTCTGCCCGAACTTGATCTTGCTGTCACTTTGATTGTATGAATCCTTGAAGAGTAATCTTTGTCGATCTTGGTCATAACATAATATCTTGATGATTTTCCTGCAATGCGTATACCATTTTCGATTCTTTCGGTCTCTACAATCTCGCCACTGATCTTTTCACCTTCTTTGATTATGTCTTCGTAATCTATTTGTGAAAAAATTATTTCTTCGCTTCCTGTCACGTCGGTTATTTCCAAGTATTCAAAATATCCATTGCTTGGCACAATGTCGAGCACTATCAAGCCATTGTAATTTGGTCTCAAAATTCTTGAAAGCGATTCAACTTTATACTCATCGTCAGCAATGTTGTCTGTGTTTTTGTCATCTTTGCTTGTTGCATAATTCTTGATATCAATATTATCAATTCTTTGAGCCAATAATTCAAATACCGCTTTTGTGCTGACATCATCTGATCTTAAAGTTATATTTACAAAAGTAGAACCCGACAAATATTTTGCATCATCAGAAACAGTGATTTTATATTTCGCTGTTTGAATTCCTGTTTCGCTATTCCAATCACTTAAAGAACCTTCAATATATTCAACATCCAAATATGAAGAATCACTATCTGCATAACCATCCATTGCACTTTTTATATCATCAACTAATTTCAAGTCTTTATCAGTAGTGAAGGTCGCTGTGAAATAAATCTCATCATTTGGATACAGCACTACATTGTCATAATTCAATTTGATCTTTGAAATACCTTGCTTTGTAGACAAATCAAATGTTAATGGAGATGAGAAAATTTTTCCTTGATCTGCATTTCCAATATACACAAATGGAGTCACTGTTATAGCAAACTCAGTGTCAACTGCTTTGATCAATTTAAAACTAAGTCTGCCACCTGGAGCAATCAACATATCGTCAGTATACGTATTGTTGCTTACTTCGATATATTCTGAAACGGAATAACCATCGTCATTCGTTATTTTAACTTTGTATCCCAATTCAGTATTGGTTCTATAACCAAATTCAGAATTGAATTCATGTACATAATATTGTTTTGCTTGATAAGTTGAAATATGTTCATTGTCCATATTATTAACATTTGAAGACGAATTGGATAGAGCATATAAAGAGTTCATTGGATAGTTAACTTCAATTGTAAGCGAACAATTTGCTCCACTATTTAAAACCGAAATAAACGAAAGTTTTGCTGTACCGATACCTTTGACCCTAATTGTTCCATTACTCAAAACTTCAATAACACTTGTGTTGTTTGAAACAACTTTATATCTATAATTTCCATTTGGCTCTGAAGTTAAATCAAAGAAATTTTTGTCCTTGAGAGTGTAAGTATTGTATTTAGCATCAATTTCGTCTTGAGTTGATTGATAGTTTGGATCAATAACACTCAGCTTTGTTTGATAATAATCAATATGAATTGTTGTGTTATCTATCTTTGTTACAAGTTTGATATTTTGTCCATCGATTGTCTTTTTATAATCTTTCGCTTCAATACTCACCGAATTTGGCGCCATATCAAATATTGGAGCATTATTATATAAGATATATGGCTTTGCTGCATTGATATTTGTATCAGTATCAGTTCTCCAACCATCTCCAGATGGCAAGTCACCAGGTTTGTTATTTATTGTTCCGTTTTTGTCAATATAGTTGTAATAATAATTGACATACAACACATTTGCTGTGTTATCCAAACTTGGATGAATAGTTGCACCATCAAGTTTACCCATAAAATAAACCATATCAACCGGCACAAAATTTGTTGATACGCCAACAAGTCCACCTGCAGCGCTTTCAGATTTGACATAAGCATTCACACTAGATTGCTTGATTGCTGTGATACTTGTCATTTCAACTTCAGATCCGACACCATAACTATCACTTGAAGCATAGCCTACAATTCCGCCAACATTATTTCGACCATATATATCTGCATCTTTGAAAGTATTATTCAACTCTGCATAATTCCAACGATAACCATAAACTGAACAATATATGAATTTGCCATATGTTGAATTTCCTGCAATTCCGCCGACATTTTCGTTTGCCTCTATTCCATGTTTTGTTGTGTCAGCAACGATTTGATATCGACAATAATAATAGTTTCCACCCGTGTCTTGACCAACAATTCCACCGACATTATTTTTACCTTGAATAACAACGCTTGATTTAATGTTGTACAAATCATACAATGAAGCATCAGAAGTCAAATCTATTCCTTCATAATTACCTAAAGGATATTTTATCACAACATTTTTTGCCGTCGTTATATTTGTTCCAACCACACCGCCAATATTGTTTGTTGAAGTGGCATTGATTTTGCCTGTCACATAAATATTTGACAATTTGCCTGTATTATATCCAACAACACCACCGATTGTTGTATCATCATGATTTAATATAGAATTGATCGTCAAATTTGAAATTGCACCTTGATCACTGAATGCAACAGCAAATTCATCACTTTCAAGGCTATCTTCTTCATCGATAACACCAGCAATTGTTCCTAAGTTGCTTCCAACAAGTGATCCAAAGTATACTTTACCTGTACCAGATAATCCAATCTCTCCGGTCACACCAATAAGAGTGTCATCATCAACAATAATTGATCCTATGTTAGTTCCAACCAAAGCGCCAAAATTAGCAACATATGAGTCATTAGATGAAGGAGATTTTGACAAATTTGCTTGTCCTGATACTGTAGCAGTCACATTGTTTAATGTTCCGCTATTTGTTCCAATAATACCAAGATTAGTATCCTTATTGATTTCGAAATCATAATCGAATTTGACAACGAAGTTTATGCCAGAAATTGTTCCTGACAATTCTTCTATTAGATTTCGTTTAGCAGAATCCAATTCAACGCCATAGATTGAATAATATTTGTTTTCGTAGTAAGTTTTGTCAGAATCATATCCAGTGCTTAAAATGAACTCTCCATCTGAAATCTCATAATATTTTCCAGCTCTAAATTGTGCACTTGTAATTTCGCCAACATAATTAAATGTTGTTATGCTTCCAGAGAAGTTGTCAATAACTCCGATATCATATGTAGTATTCTTAAGGTTAATATTATTCATCAAAACAAAATGTTTTGACTTCAAATTGTCATTATCTTTAATCTCCCAGAAATCATCAGCAGATTCAATCCAATAACGATTTTCAATCGTACCATTGCTTAGCGACAACTTATATTCCTTGTATGCTCCAGAATATCCGCTGATCAAATATTTGTCTATAATATTTGAAGTTGTAAGATCAATTATATTGTCATGAATTCTATATTGCAAAGCATCTTTTGCAAATACCAACAATCTTAAATCATCTCTCAACTCAACTTCAGGTTTGAGATTGATTTTCCACACATTTCCTGTTTGCTCCAAAGCGACAATATCAGTTTCAACTTCTCCGCCACCATTTACAACAACAGCAAGCGAATCTTTGTTTGTGATAATAGACGAATTGGCAATATTGTTGACTGTCATAAAATAATTTACGCCGTCTCTGATATTGAGAGTATCATCTTTTATCTCTATCTCTTTTCTGTTATCTGTTTTTGAAAATTCAACACCTAGCGAAGTCGTAATTATAGGTTTGCGTACATGCACAATACAACTCAGGTGATCAAAAACCTTGTCAAATTGTTTTATCTTCGCACGAATAACTATATCATATGACTCATTACCAGCAAATTGCAAACTAATATCTCTATCATATTGAGATAAGGTTGAGACTTTCCCAAAGTTTATGCTATCAGTAAACCAAACAACGTCTCTATTGCCACCTATTCCTAATTTGTCAGTGGTTGTATTTTGAATTTCTTGTTGAATATAGTTCCACAAATCTGAATTGTTAGGCAAAGTTATCTCAAGATCAAGTTGCGAATCCGCTTTGTCATAAACTCCCAAAAGGCCATAAGAATATACATCAATTTCTGATTTGTTTATCTCAAAATCAGATTCTTTAATTTTTTCATACACGAAAAAAGTTGCTGTTATTTCTTCTTCACTTGTACCAGTTAGCTGAAGGTTGCCTTCATCAATTCTATATACAACTGTTGCTGTTATAGTTATCTTTTTGATTCCATCAATATATGTACCCTTCAAGCAATTGAGTATTGCTGTTTTTTCTTTAGAATTCAGTGTATAGTAAGCACTTCCATCGCTCTCAGAAAAATTACTTGTGAAAGAATAACTCTTTATATACCAACTAGGAACAGTGTGATCGACATCAATTGTAAGTGTTTCACCTCTCGCAACAATATAATCACCATATCCAGCATATGTATTGCCGGTATTGTCAATATAATTTCCACCTATTTTTAATTCTGTGTTGTCAACAACCGAAGAATCATACACGTAAACCTTGAGATCAACACTGTATCCACTATCATGAGAAATAGTTAGTGTATAAATTCCAATATCATATCCTTCCAATACAAAGTATATACATTCATTATATCCATCTTTTTTCTGATAATCATAAACTCCATCTGACAATATTATAGATTGTATAGCTATAGGATTTGCCTGACCTTCATCAGCTGTCAATTTTACATTAAACTTAGTGCTTGTAATAGAGTCTTTCACCCCATCAATGCCAGAATAATTCACTCCTATAACATCTGTGATTTTGAATGCATATTTATTTAATTTTGATCCATCAAGAGTAGAAACACTATCTTTTCGATCAATGTAAATAGTTTGTGGACTATTTTTTGCTTTGTCATCATGCTCTATATTTCCACCAACAAACTTTGCTTCAGCTACTAAATAATCTATACTTTCAACACCACGATTAGAATTGAAAACTATTGTCTCTTCTACATTTTTGATACCATTCAAATAAGCATGGTCGCCAGAATAGTAATTGAATACTTTCATTGAAAGTGTTTCACTTGTTTTTCCTTCTATTTCTTCTGTGATAACAACATATTGGATAATAATTTTATCGTTTTTTGTTATAGTTTCAGAAAAAATTAAGCCTTTATCATTATCGTAATAAAATTTTAATGCATTTATTGGACTAATATTGTTTTTATAAATAGTCAAAAGCTTGTCATTTTTTCTTAGATTGTTGATTTTTGAAGTATCTTCTAGTTCTGTAAATTCATTTGTTGTATAAATTTTATGTACACCTTTATCTGCAGAGATATATGCATTGAGATAAGATGCAGGGACTTGAAGTCTCATATTGTGAAGATCTGACAAACTGTTGCTGACTTCTGGGGTAAAAGAAATCTTTTGAGAATCCAAATTGCCAGTATAAACATCATAAATGTCTATGTTGTTATCAACAATTTTTCCACCCTTTTTAACAACAATATCTTCCGGCTTAACTGTAGCTTTTACATTGACACTTAATTCAACCGTTTCGATATCTCCAACACAATCCTTTGGAACAAGTCTGATTTTGACATTTTCCACATTCTCATTCATGTTTTTTGCTTGAATGAATACTTTTGATTTATCTTCATTCAATTCAGCCGAAATATTATTACATCCTTCTACTTCAACTTTATAATAATCATCAGCATAATTATAACCACTGATCAATTTGCTGCTGTCAATAGTTGCATTATTGTATTGAAATTGAACACTGAAATTGTTGTAATTATAGTTATCTGTAGCTTTTGAAATGTCGTTAGCAATCAAATATATAGGATTGTATAGGGATTTGTCATCCATATGTGAACTGTCAGATACAATATTCAAATTGGAACTGCTCAATGTTGGAAGGAATACGATTTTGAACTTCTTTTCCATATATTTATATGCATCATCAACTTTACCATTTATAATTGTGACCGGATAAACATTTGAAATCTCAACTTTTTCTGTAAGACCAGGGTAAACTTCGAATCCTTTGACAAAACTTCCGTCTTTGATCATTTTAATATGACTATCATTTCTGAAATTATCAACATTAAAATAAATCTTATCTGTACTTCCAGCTGGAAGCAATTTGACTATGGAACTTGTATCTATCTCATGAGTTTTAGTTCCAGATGAAGGAATCGAAATCACGTATGTAGGTGACAGGATTTCAATATCGTTTGACTTTTGATCAATAACAACTCGCAAAGATTTGCTCTTACCTGAAGCAACATGAATCGCTTTCAAATATACAGCTTCATTCTCAACCGAATTGTTCACTGTAAGTGTGATATAAACATATTGACCTTCACTTCTTTGATTGGATAAAAGTCCGATTGAGCTTGGGAATTCAAATACAACATCTCCGATATACTTTTGCTTAATGCCCGAAAATTTCACGGCTATAGTTTTCTCATCTTCAAAATTGTTGTCTTCGTCCAACAATAAATTAATAGAAGAAATCTTTCCACTTTCCGAATAAAAATCAATGGACATCTTTTTGTATTTGTTGCCACATGCAGAAAAAACAAAACACGATAAAAGTGTCAACATTAATATTGCTAAAGTATAAATCTTTTTCATTTGAACCCCTATTTAATTTAATCCCGAAGATTAAATAATGAAAATTTAGCTTGAATTATTTTTGTTGGTGTAATATTATAAAAATATTTTAATATTTTTGTCAAATATTTTATATCCAATTTTTAAATTAATTGAAAACATATTTTCAATAAAAAAATAATATATATAATTATCAAAAGGAAAATTATGGAAAAAGAAGAAAATAAAAAAATAATTAATAC
>JAZRUL010000057.1:0-3018 GCA_045652505.1 Candidatus Onthoplasma sp.
TTTATTGTTAAGTTTTTTCAATTTTTAGTTTAAATATTATTGAAAATATTTATTTTTGTGATATAATTTCATAGTATGTTAGAAAATATAGTTGAAAGTTATGACGCGGTTGTAATAGGTAGTGGACATGCAGGAAGCGAAGCATGTCTTGCTCTTTCACGCCTAGGCAAGAAAACTTTGCTCACAACTCTCAATCTTGATAGCATTGCTTTCTTGGCGTGCAATCCAAGTATTGGCGGAACAGCAAAAGGTCAACTCGCTGGAGAGATTGATGCTCTCGGTGGAGAGATGGGAATCAACGCAGACAAATCACTTCTTCAACTTCGTATGCTCAATTCTGGAAAAGGTCCAGCCGTTCAGTCTTTGAGAGCTCAAGTGGATAAGATCACTTATCACAATGAAATGAAAAGAACAATTGAACAACAAAAAAATCTTGATATCTTGCAATGTGAGATCAGTGAGATTTTGGTTGAAGACGGACACGTAGTTGGTGTAAGAAATAGCATGGGAGAAACTTTTACATGCAAAACAGTTATTGTTGCAACAGGTGTTTATCTCAACAGCAAAATTATCATTGGCGATTTCACTAAAAACACAGGACCAAACGGATTTGAAGCAAGCACTTTGTTGACACAATCTTTGATAGATTTGGGTATAACCATCAAGAGATTCAAGACCGGAACTCCGGCAAGAGTTGATGGAAAAAGTATTGATTACACAAAATTTGAAATACAACCTGGTGACGAACTTAATATGAGTTTTTCACAAATTGGAAAGAAATCAAAAAATCAAATTCCTTGTTATCTTGGATATACATCTGAAAAAATGCACGATTGTATCAGAGAAAATATTGACCGAGCCCCTTTGTATTCTGGCAAAATAAATGGAATTGGACCAAGATATTGTCCGAGTATTGAAGATAAAATTATGCGTTTTTCTGACAAAGAAAGGCATCAACTTTTCTTGGAGCCAGAAAGCGCAATAACAGATGAAATTTATGTTCAAGGAATATCTAGTAGTATGCCTAGCGATGTCCAAAGAAAAATGTATCGTCTTATTCCTGGTTTTGAAAACGTTAAGATTATGCGCTTTGCGTACGCTATCGAATATGACTGCATATCTGCAACCGAACTTAAAAACAATCTTGAAAGCAAAAAAATCAGTGGACTTTTCTTCGCTGGTCAGATCAATGGCACAAGTGGCTATGAAGAAGCTGGTGCTCAAGGATTGATGGCAGGTATTAATGCTCAGCGTCATATAGATCAACTTCCACCTTTTGTGTTAAGACGCGATCAAGCATATATTGGAGTTTTGATAGATGACCTTGTCACAAAAGATATTGTTGAGCCGTATCGTATGATGACTAGTCGTGCTGAATATCGTCTCACTCTCCGTCAAGACAACTGTGATATTCGCCTTACTGAAATAGGAAGAAAAATAGGTCTTGTTGACAACAAAAGATATAATGTTTTCAAAAAGAAAATTAAACTCATTGAATCTATTAATAATGAATTAAACAAGGTTTACAACCCTCAAAGTTTGAAAGAGTTTTTCAGTCAAAACAATGAAAATTTGTCTGCAAATGGATTGAGTTTGAGAGATGTTATCAAAAGAAACAATATCGATATTTTCAAAGTTAGAGATTATTTTGGTTTGTTTGAAAATGTTCCGAACAATATACTTGAATATATCAATACTGAAATAAAATATGAAGGATATATCAAAAAAGAAGAAAAACTGATCGAAAAAACCAAATCACTTGAAGATATTACTCTTCCTGATATTAATTTTATGGATATATCTGGTCTTAGAATAGAAGCTAGACAAAAGCTTAATAAATTTAAACCTTCTACTCTTGGTCAAGCAAAGCGTATTGATGGAGTTAGTCCTAGTGATATAAGTGTATTGATGGTTTATCTGAAAATGAAAGGTTTTATCTAGGAAAAAGTTTTGCCTAAAACGCAAAACTTTTTTATATTTATATTTCGATTGTCTTTTGAGTTAATAACAAAAAAGTGTTTATAGACTCAATTTTGTTTGCTAAAAAGAAAAAAATAGTTTAGAATAAATGCGAAATGAATCTATCGTATTATCAAAACTTAATGGAAAAGCACCAAACCGAATTCGAAAGTTATTTCGAAGAACTTGTTTCATATAATGAAAAGGTTAACCTTACAAACATAGTTGAAAAATACGATGTGTTTACCAAACACTTCCTTGACAGTCTTTTGCCTATTGCGGAGATTCCAGAAAATGCAAGTGTTGTTGATGTTGGAACAGGAGCAGGTTTTCCTGGATTGCCGCTGAAAATTGTGAGAGATGATATAAAGCTCACGTTGGTCGATAGTCTTAATAAGAGAATTTCTTTCTTGAATATGATTTGTGATAAGCTTAAAATAAAATCTAATAATGTTCACTCTCGTGCTGAAGATTTTGCAAAGACGAATAGAGAAAAATTTGATATAGCAACAGCTCGTGCTGTCGCAAAATTGAATACACTACTTGAATATTTATTGCCATTGGTAAAAATTGGTGGTTATGTTATTGCTTATAAAGGTAGCAATTATCAAGATGAATTAAACAACGCAAAAAACGCAATCGAAATTCTTGGTGGTGAAATTGTTAAAACTCTACCTTTCTCTCTGCCGAACGAAACAGGTGAAAGAAATATTGTTATAATAAAGAAAATCAAACCAACACCAAGTGAATATCCAAGAGGAAGAAATCTTCCAAAATCAAATCCAATATTATAAAGAAATCTGTTGTGATTTCTTTTTTTATTGTAAATACAATCCTGATATACAAGAAAAATCATTTGTTTTGCTTATTTCTCTAGTCATTATATATAAGATATATATAATAGTATATACTATATATACGCGTACGCGTGCGCGCGTATGCGTACGCGCGTGAGAATTTTTTAAATTTAAATTCCTTTTTATTTTCTATCAAAATTCTATCTATATTGAATTTATAATAAAAATTTCTTATTTTTTATAAATTTTGATAACAAAACAC
>JAZRUL010000058.1:0-5072 GCA_045652505.1 Candidatus Onthoplasma sp.
TTATTCGATATAGATTTTGACGCTGCAATATATACATTTGAAACCAATGGAGAAGTAGGGTCAAACAAAAAGGTTGTTGTTGATTTGACCAATGCTATACGTGGTGAAATGAGTGATTGTTATAATGTTGTGGTTCCAGAAAATTTGAAAGCAAGTATCTATCCATATTCTGTCAGCGTGGATCTCGCAGACTATGGAAAAATTACCCTTATCAACAAAAGAGGTCTTGAGGATTGTACAAATCAAGATATGGTAAAGTTGATTCCTATCAACTCAACTTTGGTGGTCAAAGAGATTGCTTATGAAAGCGAAAAATATTTTGAAATCTACGACAAAATCGCATCTTTACTCAAAGGCAAAAAATATAAAACAGCTTTCAGTTTGGTTCTTTCTGCCAACAATTCAGATGTTCCTATCGACAACAACTTGTACTTATCTTTGCCTGAAACAAAGAAGAATCAAACAGCATTGTTTGTGACTGCAAATAGTGCATCAGAATTGGTGTTTGAAAATATTGACGGCGAACAACTCATCGATTTGAGCAAAAACCAAGAAAGATTGAAAGCAATTACCATACTCACAAACAGAACATATTTAAATTGGTGGCAAACTACATTGATTGTTGCAGGTGTTGTGCTTGTTGTGGGTGCTGGATTGACAACATTCTTTGTGTTAAGAAACAAAAAGAGAAAACATTACAGAGATAAAGATACTATTTAGGAGACAAAAATGTTTGAATGTAAATATAAACTAGAATTAACTGATGCTATAAAAAGTGCAAAATATGTGTTCAAATCACAAAAAAGCAAGAAGGATACTGTTTTGGCAATCATGATTCCAATCTTGATGGTTTGCATGGTTGGATTGTTGATTCTTGACATTGTCAAGGATAAAAATATTGTTTGGGATATTATTCTTTTAGTTGCACTATTTATTCTTGAAATAATGTACCTTGTTATGCCTATTATGCTTATGAAGGCTCAGAAAAAAGCCTTCAAAGCAAATAAGCTTGATGAGATGGATTACATGATAGTCAAGATTGACAACAATATCTGCTCAGAAACAACTTTCAAAGACGAGAAAGAAATCAATAAGATTGATCACAATTTGAAAACTTTGACAAGTTTTATTGAAGACAAGGATTATTTGATTCTTGTATTCAATATGGCAGAATTTGTGTGTGTGAAAAAGGCCAATCTCTCAGGTGACATCAATCAGCTCAAGAGTTATTTGAGCAAAATAATGTCAAAAAGAGTGAACAAAAAACATAACACAAATAAATTAAAAAATTTTAAAAATATCTGTTGACAAGGTGAACGAAAAGTGTTAATATACTTGTACACCAAGTTGCAGGTGTTTTTTTAACGGAAACATTTGCGAATAGGGGATTGAAATTTATCGATTTCATAATAAAAGGAGTAATTATGGCAAAGAAAGCTAAAACAAAAAGAGAGAAAATCATTTTGGAGTGTACTGAATGCAAAAATAGAAATTACAACACTCAAAAGAACAAGGCTAACAATCCTGAAAGATTGGAACTCAAGAAATATTGCCCAACTTGTAGAAAAGAGACTACACATAAAGAAACTAAATAGGAGTATATATGTCTGATATTAAAGAAACTTCAAATGAGGTAGTGACAAACGAAGAAAAGAAAAACAAGAAGGATAAAGTTGTTGAAGTTAAAGCAAAAGATTTGGCCAATAAAAACAAGAAAAAAGATAAAGTGAAAAAGCCAAACAAACTTGCTCAATCTTTAAAGAACACTGGTAAAGAACTTAAAAAAGTGACTTGGCCAAAGTTTTCTGAAGTTGTGAAACAAACAGGAATTGTTCTTGCAGTTGTTTTGTTTTTTGCAGTTGTAATTTTTGGTTTCGACAGACTTTGTGCTTGGTTGACAGGTTTTTTGTTTTAAGGAGAAAGTATGGCTATAGTAGATAATAATATTGATAAAGAACCAAAATGGTATGTGTTGCACGTATTTTCAGGCTATGAAAATGTAGCCGTTCAAAATTTGAAGAACACAATAGATAAATATGGTCTCGAAAACAGAATTTTCGAAATCGTCATTCCAATGGAAGACGAATTGGTGGAAAAGAAAGGCAAAAAAGTTCTCGTTCCAAAGAAAACTATGCCAGGATATATTCTTGTGCGTATGATATATGGTGACGATATTTGGCATGCTGTCACTCGTACAATGTATATCACAGGATTTGTTGGACCAAAAGGTCGTCCGGTTTGTATCACTGATGAAGAAGCAAGACGCATGGGCGTTCTTGGAGATGTGAACAAAGAAGCAAAGATGGAACTTGACGTCGCAGTGGGTGATATGATCGAGATTATCGATGGATCACTTGCAAATTTTGTTGGCGTTGTGAAGGCTGTTGATACTGACGCTCAACGCATTACAGCAAGTGTCGAAATGTTCGGCCGTGAAAGCGATGTAGAACTCGGATTTAATCAAATACGTGTAAGCAACAAATAATTGTTTCAATTTCTATCATAATTTTGTTTGAGAGATTGACAAAATTATATTTTGGTGTTAGTATTACAGAGTTGTAAATAAATTCTAATCCCAAAAAGATCAAGAAACTAATATGTTTATAACAAAGAGGAAACTAATCAGCCTTAAAGAGAGAGAAACTTTTGTGGGAGAGTTATTCAAAAAGACCACACCATTTAAAAATATATAAAAGGAGAAAATTGAAATGGCAAAAAAAGTTAAATCAATCGTTAAGATTCAACTTCCTGCTGCAAAAGCTACTCCAGGGCCTCCAGTTGGTTCAAGCTTGGGACCTCACGGTATCAACATTGCAGGATTTGTAAAAGAATTTAACGACAGAACTGCTAACCAAGTTGGATATATGATCCCTTGTGTTATCACAATCTACGAAGATAGAAGTTTTGACTTCATCTTGAAGGCTCCACCAGCTGCTGACCTTATCAAAAAAGAGGCTGGAATTGAAAAGGGTGCTGACAACTCTATCAAGAATAAAGTTGGTACACTTACTGTCGAACAATTAAAGAAAATCGCTGAAACAAAAATGGCTGACCTTAATGCTGCTAATATCGAGACTGCTATGTCTATGATAGCAGGTTCTGCTAGAAGCATGGGTGTCAAAGTGGAGGGCTACAATGAAAAGAAGTAAGAATTATAACGAAAGTTTGAAACTCATTGACAACGCTCAAAACTATGATGCTAAACAAGCAACAGAAGTTGTAGTTTCAACAAGCAAAGCAAAATTTGACGAAACAGTTGAATTGCACGTTCGCCTCGGTGTTGATGGTCGTAATGCTGACCAACAAGTTCGTGGTGTAGTAGTTCTTCCAGAAGGAACTGGTAAAACTGTGCGTGTTCTCGTTTTGGCAAAAGGCGAAAAAGCAGAAGAAGCAAAGAAAGCAGGCGCTGACATAGTTGGTGACGATGACATCGTTGCAAAAATTATGGGCGGATGGCTTGATTTTGATGTATGTATCACTACTCCAGATATGATGGGTGCGATCGGACGTTGTGCTCGTATCTTGGGACCAAAAGGTTTGATGCCAAACCCTAAGAGTGGTACTGTGACAATGGATGTGACAAAAGCTATCAACGATGTTAAAGCTGGTAAAGTTGAATATCGTCTTGACAAGCAAAACATTGTTCACGTTCGTGTTGGTAAAGTAAGTTTCGGTGCTGAAAGATTGTACACAAACTTGACTGCTGTTATGGACGCTATCGTAAAAGCTAAACCAGCTGCTGCAAAAGGAACATACTTGAAGTCATGTTATCTTGCAACAACTATGGGTCCAAGTGTTAAATTTAACTACAGTGATATTAAATAGTTATAAAAAAATCCACAGAAGTGTGGATTTTTTTGTATCTAAAAGAAAAACGCTTTATTAAGTTTAATAAAAAAAGGAAATAACATTTCCTATTTTTTTGTTTTATGAGAATTTATCCACAACTTTGCGGTAGACAGATCTTCAGGTGATAATTTATTTTTTTGAATTGGAAAAGCTGTTTGTTTATCGGCATATAAAAATATAAAATTTTCTGTTTCTTTAATTTTTACAACATCTTTGTAAAATAATTTTATGCTTGAAATTTGTATACCTTCTTTTTCTGTGACAACAAACATATGGTCTTCGAATAATTCATAATGTCCAATAAGTTTCCTTTCAGACGCTTTTTTATTTGTTGTTTTTATTACTATAAGCAATCCGATTCCTCCGCCAGCCAAGGCGATAAACACCCATGAAAGAACTTCCAAAATAAAATGTTCTACAAACATTGTAATTGCAATGTAAAAAGCCAAACCAATTATACCAATAATCATAGCCAATTTGCAATTGCGTTTTAAACTTTTATTTAATTCTTTTTGAAGTGACTCGTTTATTTCAATTGAGTATTTCATTTTAACTCCTTTTTAAAATCAAATTAGAAACATTAAGATTATTGTTTTCCTGTTGATCCGATTCCGCCACGATCTGCGCCTTCGAGTTTGTCGACAGTTGTGATAGTGTGTGCTGGTTGATGAGCAATGATTCTGAATTGGCAAATCCTGTCATTTTTGCGGATCACTGTATCACGAAGTGCGATAACAGGCATCATCCATTGGTCGTTGTCTCCACAATAACTTTCGTCAATAACACCGATACTATTGGCTTGGATTATTCCATAATTTTTGAAAGTGCTACTTCTTGGAGCAACGATTGCTTCGTATCCAGCTGGCAATTGAATAGCAACTCCGAGCTTGATAAGTTTGAATTCTCCACTTTTAAGTTCAACATCTTCAGCAGAGCGAAGATCATACCAATCACTTTTGTTTTCTATGAATTTGATTGGTTCAATATCTGTAAAATATTTTACTTTTATTTCCAACATACTTTCCTCCAAAAATATTATATCATAAAAGATAAGTATAACAAAGAAAAATTGTAATAAATTTATTTTTTGAAATTAAAATATTATATATTTTATGTAAAAATTTTACATTAAGATCTTGACAACCTAACAGAAATAAGATACAATGAAGGGCACAAAAAGGAGTTATATAATGTTTATTAAAGACTGGATAAAAAATGAAAAA
>JAZRUL010000059.1:0-3581 GCA_045652505.1 Candidatus Onthoplasma sp.
TACAAGTGCGGTTTTTTTAATCGACAAATTATGACAAAAAAATTTGAAAATTTTTGCGTATTTGGTTGACTTAATTTAGCAAACTGCATATAATAGAGTTAGCAGTCAATATTAAAGAGTGCTAAAAAGGAGAAATATAACTCAATGTCAGTTGAAGATAAAAACAAGCGTAAACATGACATTGTGATCAAGGCTGTTGATGATTATATCAAGACAGGTCAACCGATCACAAGTGGAAGCCTGAATGAATTTTTCAAAGATATCAGTTCAGCGACACTCAGAAATGAATTGAATGCTTTGGAGAGTATGGGTTATTTCAAACAACTGCATGTTTCTGGCGGAAGAGTGCCAACCAGCCTGGCGTACAAAGAATATGTTGATTCGCTTGTAAGCAACAACAAATTGAATTACAAATCAATAAAGAAAGTTGTTGAGAATTACGAAGATAGATCTGTCAGTTTGATTAGTACTTTGACTTCACTTGCAAAACGACTCAGTCGTGTGACAAATTGTCCAACCGTGTTAGTTCAGCATGGACTCAAGAATTTGGTTGTGACCAATATTCAACTCATTCCACTGATTCAAAAAGATGCTTTGCTTTTGGTTGAAACCAATGCTGGTATTATTGATGAAAACATATCTCTTGACCCAAATATTGACAAAAATGCGTGTGTTGAGGCAAGTGATTATCTCACCAAGCATTTTCAAGGGCAGACGATTGGTTATTTTGTTGAAAATATATCATCAATCTGTATGCAAGCGGGTGCGCAGATTATTCAGTTCAAGGAATTGATTGATAGTGTTGCTTCGGCTTTGATTAGAGTGATTGAAACCAAATGTGATATATCCAATGAAAATCCAACAAAGATGCTGGACGGACTGACAAAATCGGAAATAGATGATGCGAAAAGTGTCTTCAATTTCTTGGAAGAGAAAGATTCAATTATTGACGCTGTGAAGGCTGATGATGAATTAAGTTTCATGATTGACGAGACCGAATCAAGCAAACTCAAAGGTGGCATGATGATGAGTGCACCGATCAAAATCAATGGAGTACCAATCGCAAGTTTGGCACTGGTTGGACCAAAGAGAATTGATTATGCATCGGTTGCTGCTGCACTCAAATTTATTGTGAATCAAATAGATTATAAAAAAGGAGACGACAATGGCTAAAAAACATGACGAAGATACAGAACATTGCAAGTGTGGTTGTGGCGAGAACTTAAAAGACGAACACGATTACACTGCTGACATACTAGATGAAGAATTAAAAGAAAATTGTGATTGCAGTTGCGATTGTGATTGTGGTGATGATTGTCACTGCACCGAAGATGATAAATGCAACGAAAATTGTACTTGCGGTGAAGATTGCAATTGTAAAAGCACTGATTATTTGAAAGATTATCAACGTGTTCAAGCAGAGTTTGACAACTATAGAAAGAGAATGCAGACTTCGCTAATGGAAGCAAGACATGATGGATTTATGGAAGCGATTGAAAAATTTATTCCAGCACTTGATAGTTTCAAAATGGCGACAGAATTTATTCAAGACAAAAACACTTTGATGGGAATTCAATTCATTGAAAAAGGTATCATCGATACCCTTAATAAAATGGGTGTTGAAGTTATTGATGCGAGTGGAAAATTTGATCCAAACTTACACCTTGCAATTGCTGCAGAAGACAGTGCAGAGCATAAATCTGGCGATATAATCAAAGAGTGTTATAAAGGCTTCAAATACAAAGACAAAGTGATTCGATATAGTCAAGTGATAGTGAAAAAGTAGGTGTTATGAGAATTAAAACGATTAAAGCGAAAGACACTGAAAGCGGATCACAAAATACCTATATTATTGAAGGAAATAATGGCTGTGTGTTGATTGATGCAGGTATTCCGATTGATAGTGTCAAGTCGCATACGAACTTGCCAATCAAGGCGGTACTTGTCACTCATTGTCATTATGATCATATTGAATATATTGAAGAGTACGACAAGGCAAATGTGCCGATATATTCAAGCCAAAATTCAATCGAGTTATTAAATAATATCAAAGCAAATGCAAGTGATCTGTTCAATGATTCAAGGACTTTTAAAATATCAAATTTAACAAAACTTGAAGACGAGCAGGAATTCAATATTGACGACTTGAGATTCAAATATTATTCAACTCCGGGTCATACGATAGATGGTGGTTGTCTCTTGCTACAAAACGACAAATCACTATTTACGGGTGATACGTTATTCAGTGCTGGAATTGGTAGGATTGATCTGCCGACAGGCAACGCAGATGAATTGAAGCAAAGCTTGAGCAAAATCAGTCAAATTGACTTCTCGAATATCTATCCAGGACATGGCGAAATATCAAACAAAGAAGTTCAAGACAAACTGATACCAAAATGGCAAAGGTATCTGAACATAATTAGGTAATAATTATATAAATTTTAAAATTATTAGACTTTTGCAATTTTTCAAATAGAAAAAATTGTGTAGATATAAATTTAACCATAAAACACAAAAAATTTGCGTTAATAAAATAAAAGGAGAATAAATTATGGGAAAAATTATTGGTATCGACTTAGGTACAACAAATAGTTGTGTGGCAGTTATGGAAGGTGGTCAACCAACCGTTATTGCAAATAGTGAGGGTGGAAGAACCACTCCAAGTGTTGTCGGATTCAAAGACAACGATCGTCTTGTTGGTCAAGTGGCAAAGCGTCAAGCAGTTGCCAATCCAGACAAGACAGTGATCTCAATCAAACGTGAAATGGGAACAGATTACAAAGTGAAAATTGACGACAAACAATATAGTCCAGAAGAAATCAGTGCTATGATTTTGTCAAAACTCAAAGCGGACGCAGAGGCATATCTTGGTAGCCCTGTGACACAAGCAGTTATTACTGTTCCAGCATATTTCAACGACTCTCAACGTCAAGCAACAAAGAATGCAGGCAAGATCGCTGGTCTTGAAGTTCTTCGTATAATCAACGAGCCTACAGCAGCAGCTTTGGCATACGGTCTTGACAAACAAGATAGAAAGAACCAAAAGATTTTGGTGTACGATCTTGGTGGCGGTACATTCGACGTATCAATCCTTGAGATCGGTGATGGTGTCTTCGAAGTATTGTCAACAAACGGAAATACTCGTCTTGGTGGTGATGACTTTGACGATAAGATTATGGAACTTTTGGTTGAAGAATTCAAGAAGGAAAACGGCATTGATTTGAGTGCTGACAAGCTTGCAAAACAAAGACTTAAAGAAGCAGCAGAAAAGGCAAAAATCGAACTCAGTACAATGACTCAAACTACAATTAGTTTGCCATTTATCACTGCTGACGCTACAGGTCCAAAACACTTGGAATATAACTTGACAAGAGCAAAATTTGAGAACATGATTGCTGACCTTGTTGAGCAAACTCTTGTGTCAACCAGAAACGCAATCAAAGACGCTGGAATCAGCAAAACTGATATCGCCAATGTAGTATTGGTTGGTGGTTCTACACGTGTTCCATGTGTTGCTGAAGCTTTAAGTAAAGAAATCCCTGTGACACCATTCAAGGGTATCAATCCAGACGAATGTGTTG
>JAZRUL010000060.1:0-3481 GCA_045652505.1 Candidatus Onthoplasma sp.
GTTAGTGCTGAAAATGATGCAATCTTGATATACAAAGATTCAGTCGAAGAAACTGCTATTTGTAGTATATCTTACGACGACGAAGCAAGTGCAATCGAGAAAAAATATAGAGATTATTATGAATACAAAGGATTTGAGAAAGATGGAAATAACATTATTCTCACTTTCCAAGCAGAGAAAAGATTATATACCATAAATTTTGAAGATTCTTCAAATCGTCCATCAGATGTGCCGGCAGTGAATATTGTTGACAAAATGTTCAATGGATTTGCGCCTGATTCAACTGCAGGAGATATAAAGAATATAACAATTGAATTCCCAGCATTGACTGATCCGAACGAACTTTATAGTTTCGAAGGTTGGACAATTACAAACGGTGGAACAATCGCTGATATAGAAGTGAACGGCAATTCTGTTGAGGTTGAACTTGACAAAGCCATAATGGACAATTGGTTTGCTTCAGAAAATGAAGTGACACTCTATCCAGTGTGGAAACATATATTGCAAAAAGTAGAAGTTTCAATAAGTTTGGACGAAGAAAAACACTTTGAAGACACTTCTGTACCTAGCTTTAGTGAGTATGGTGTAAAACATTCACTTTCAATAAATGCGAAAAAAGGCTCAAAAATAGGTATTTTTACAACTGGTAAAGTGGCGATTGGTTTTGGTGAAGTTCGATTATATGTTTGTAATGTTCCAGACTACAATTCAGATATACCATATGAAAAATATGAGTTGATTTCTGTTCAATACAAATTGGGAAATGGAGAATGGCAAACAGCCACAGATGGTTCAGAAATTGAAATTAGAGGAGATTTGCAGATTGTATTCAATTATGAATTGAAAGAATGTAATTATACAGTGAAACTTGACAACAAGATATTCACAGATTGGAGTGATTATCCACAATTGGACGAAGATTTGTTTGATAAAGAAATTACAATCGGTGGCCATGATGGACTCGTTGTTGGAGAAGATCCATTCACACTTCCTGCAAGTGCAGATTGGACTGACGAGTCAGGAATGTACAAGTTTGTTGGATGGGGTATTTACACAGGTCAAACATCTCATGGATCTATTGAGCAAGTGAATTCAAGTATCACACTTGATGATGTCAAATCGATTGCAAATCAAGAGTCATATTGTCTAGTTCCTTTATGGGAAGCAAAAACTTTCACTATCAAATATAACTATGACAGAAATTTGATTGCAGGTGGTTATGATATATCACAACTTAACAATTACACATTCACATATTCATCAGGATTGACAAGTAGTTGGCGTTGGCCAACCCCAACTATGAAGACAGGTTATAATTATTTATATTGGAGTAGTGGTATAGCTGCAATCGAAAATCAGTCGTTTGAAGAGATGCTTCGTGAAAATTGTGATGAAAATGGTGTTGTGAACTTGTATTTGTGCTATACTAGATCTATTAAACTTACTATTGAGACAAGTTTGAGCAATAATGGAGATTATGACTTTGGCGAACCAGATAATGGCACAACTATTTCTGATTGGTGTGTCGGAACAGTTGACGTAAGTGGAAATTATTCTGAAGATTATATAAAAATACCAGCAATCAGTAGAGAAAACTACACTTTAATCGGATTTAATGTGCCGGGATATGGCATAGTTGAAGATCCAAACTTTACAGGATTCACGGTTAGCAAATACGATTTTGTTGATAAAATTACAATTAAACCTGTATGGCAAGGAAATGAAAGAATACTTGTATATAGAGGTGCAGATGATATAAAAACAGCTTGGATGAGTGTTTTGGGTTGGGAAAGCAATCAAACCTTCAGACAAGGTGACAAGATAACCCTTCCAACACCAGCTCAAATGCAAGAAATTTTAGCTATGAATGCATACAAGTATGACAATATCGTAGGCTTTAGATTGACTGATGGAAGCTCAAAAATCTTTGCAGAATATAGTTTAGGTACTGAGTTTAAACTTAATCTTAAAGACAGTGATTTGGGTGTAAGGAAAGAATTTTATATCGAACCTATTTTGGAAGAATATACAGCAACAGTTTCTTTCAGTTTCAATGGTGGAACAAACACTCAACCAGGAAACTATTTTATAGATGGCAATTATGGACTTGGTGTTGATATTTTCATACAACCGGTTGGAATTGTTAATACTCCAAGCAACTTGAAATATATCAGTCATTGGGATGCTTATGTTGATGGTCAATTTGCTCAGAGTGTATACATAAACACTTTGCCTAATTACATAAAATTAGGTGGTCTTCTAGGAATTAGTGGAAGAGGACATTCTGTCAGATTCGTGTTGATGTATGAAGATAAAGATATTCAATACAAGTTCACATCTAATGTTGTTGGTGCTACATTGCCAGAAGGTAATAATAACGGATTTGATTTGAACAATGTAGATGATATCACACTGAACTTCAATGAGAGTCAATTCTCTCTTGACGGATACAAACTCTCTCACTTTGAGTTTATTAGAGCCGGTGAGGTTGAGACTGCATACTTAGGTGGATCATTTGACAATGTGACCGGATTGGTGTCAAACGACAACAATGATACATATACATTTGAGATCAAAGCAGTGTTTGTGAAAGCAGATCAACTTCTCACATTCCACACTGTGACAACTCCGGATGAACTTGAGTGCGAAATGACTGTGGCAGCTGGCAAGAACTTATTCGATCAAAATTTAATTTCAAGTGTATACTATACCATAGATGAAAATGGTGTTACAATAAAATCTGAAGATGGAAGTTCTTGGGCTACAAAAGTTTATTCTATATATTTAGATGCAGGTACTTATACTATATCTTCAACAATTCAAGGAACTGCGAGAGTTGATATCAGAGATTACTTAGAAAGACGTTATGTAGTTAGTAATTTACCGGCAACGTTCAATCTAACGGAAGCAAAATTGTTTAAGATCAAAGTATTTAGTAAGTCTAATACTTATCCAATTTGTATTGGAAATATTCAAATTGAAAAAGGTTCTGAGGTGACAGAATATGAGCCATATACTTCGACTTTAGGTAAGGTTAGTATACCAAAATATGCGATCACTTCAGTAAATTCGAAAGTATTCTCAGGTGCGAAATTCACAATTCCAAGTGCGACTGAGACTGAGAAAATGGTGAATGGAGTGAAGAAATATTTCGTCGGTTGGTCGACAAATCCTGACAATGATTTGACAGACAATAGTATACCGAATATTGCTTATTATCCAGGTGATACATGGGTTTATAATGCAAATGAAAAACTTGATTTGTATCCTGTTTATGACACTGTTGATGCAAATTTGTATATATACTCTTTCAACAGTGGTACAGATACATATACTTTGTCAGGTTTGACAGAAGCTGGCAAGTTAAGAAATAACTTGATTATTCCGTCAACTTACCAAGGCAAGCCTGTGACAAGTATTGGTTATAAAGTATTCTATAGAAACACTTCTCTTGCATCAATTTACATTCCAGCAAGTGTGA
>JAZRUL010000061.1:0-9422 GCA_045652505.1 Candidatus Onthoplasma sp.
TTGGATAAATTTTTACATTCGAAATCTTTGGACAACTTTTATTCTTTCAAGCATATTATCAACAGCAATTGTTTATGTTATTTATTTTATAATAAATAAAAAACAAGAAAAATCTCAAGCAAATAAGGATAATATAAAAGAAATCAATTTGAAATTTCTTGCTTTTAAATTAAGTCCGATTGAAGACAAAATCAATCTTATCACATCTATTCTATCTCTTAAGTACGACACTATGGTAAAAAACCAAGAAATTTTCTTTTTCGACAATCAAAAAAAACATATGATCATATTTGCAACCGAGCAGGTAGAAATTTCAAATAACGATTTGATAAATATTCTATCAAAATACAACAAAAAGCCAATAGATGAAATCGATATAATATGTGAAAATTTTTCCCTTGATATAAACACGAAAATCTTGAAAAATATCAAGATAAATTTGATTGATAAAACAAGTTTGTACAATGACTATTTCGAAAAATCAAATTTGTTCCCAAACACTGAAAATATTGACATAAAAATCACAAAGTTATCTTTTGTAGAAATACTAAAAAACATGTTCATACCAAGAAGAGCAAAATCATATTTTTTCTGCGGATTGGTGTTGATTTTCAGCGCAATAATCCTTCCATATTTCGTATATTATTTGATAATGGGAACAATTCTTCTCGTTTTTAGTATTCTCTGCAAAATATTGCCAAAATTCAAGAAAAATCAATAGTGTTTTATCTCATTCAAAGCATTGATAAATTCATCAATTTCGGCAAACGTATTGAAGAAATCAAGTGACGCCCTCACTGTTCCACCCTTCGAAAATGTACCCAAAAATTTGTGTGCTAAAGGCGAACAATGAAGCCCAGAACGAACGCAAATATTATAATTTTCGTCTAAAACATTTGCCACATATGACGGATCCATGTTTTTGATATTGAAACTAAAGACCGACCTATCTCCATCTTCAAAATAACAATCAACAAATGGAAGCTCTTTCATTTTCTTTGAAAAATACGTGCCTAGTGCCAATTCTTTTTTGTATATCTCAACTTTGTGCGCCAGCAGATATTTTATTCCTTCATTAAGACTGATTATTGGAATGATAGGCAATGTTCCCGCCTCATAACCTTCTGGAATATCTTGAGGCTGAATAAGTTTTTCGCTTTCCGTCCCTGTACCGCCAAACAATATTGGTGATAGGATTGTTCCCTTTTTCACAATCAATCCGCCAACGCCTGTCAATGCAAACAACCCTTTATGACCTGCAAAAGCGTACATATCAACACCATTTTCACTCAAATCAATATCTATGTGTCCACTAGATTGAGCACCATCGACCAGGTAAATAATATTGTGTTTTTCACACAATCTTCCCATGATAGACAAATCGGTTTTATCGCCGGTCACATTCGAAATCGCTGTTGTTATGAGCATCTTTGTTGAAAATCTTACATGTTTTTCAAATTCTAAATGCAAATCTTTCAATTCACAATCTAAATATGTGACTTTCACCCCAAAATTCTTTAGATATTCAAGTGTTCGAAGTACAGAATTATGTTCAAATATGGTCGTTATCACATGATCACCCGGCTTCAAAGTTCCTATGATGGCGAGATTGAGTGCTTCGGTGCAATTTTTTGTAAAAATAACCTCATAGTCTTTGGCAGAGAAATAGTTTTTCACTATTTCTCTTGTATCAAAAACTATTTCCGCCACCTCTTGTGCTGGTTTGTGACCGCTTCTGCCTGCATTTGCTGTGTATTTTTCCATAGCAACAATCACTTTTTGCTTTACTTGTTCTGGCTTGATGAAACTTGTTGCTGAATTGTCAAAGTATATCATAATACACATTATGTAAAAACACAAAATTTGACAATTTTAATACAATATTTTAGGAGCAAATCATGAAATATTTGATCATTACATTTAGTTCTAGAAACAATCTTATAAATTTTGCAAAGATTTTGCAATCTCACTATATTCCAGCAAGAATAATAAACACTCCGCACAAAATCAGTTCGAGTTGCAGTTTGAGCATAAAAACCGAATATTCATTTCAATCTAATATTATCAGTCTTCTCAAACAAGCAAATTTGAGTGGATTTTTGGGTATTTATTCTATCAATGATTTCAATGGATACACTCAAGTTAATAAAATTATTTAACATAAAGTTAAAAATCATGAAATAACATTGACTAAAAAACAAAATTTTGTTAAGATAAACACATGAAAAATGTCGATACTACATTGAAATATCTTGACACATTATATCCAAACCCTGTGTGCGCTTTGAATTTTACCACTCCTTACGAGTTGCTTGTTGCTGTAATTTTGTCAGCTCAATGCACAGATAAGCGAGTGAATATCGTGACCGAAAAATTATTCAAGGTTGCAAACACTCCTGAGAAGTTGATTGAGCTTGGGATTGAAAAACTGAAAGTTTATATTTATTCTTGTGGTTTTTATAACAACAAGGCAAAATCAATCATCGAGATGAGTCAGGATTTGATTGATAATCATCAAGGTATTGTACCGAATGATCTGGATACTCTCACAAAATTGGCTGGCGTCGGCAGAAAAACCGCCAATGTTGTTATAGGTACAGCTTTTGGTGGACAAACTATTGCTGTTGACACTCACGTTCATCGTATAAGCAAACGACTTGGATTTTGCAAGCAAAACAGCACACCATATAATTGTGAGCAGTCGCTGTTGAAGATTATTCCTTATGAAAAAACGACAAAATTTCATCATCAAGCAATATGGTTCGGAAGAGATATTTGCAAGGCTCAAAACCCTTTATGTAGTGGGTGCAAATTGAAAAATATATGCCTTTATTATAAAAAGCAATCAAAGGAGAAATAATGAATTTAGACAAAGTGACAATTTCAATAAAAGCCGGTAATGGCGGAAGCGGAAAAGTAAGCTTTCTAAGAGACAAAAATTCAGCACGAGGTGGCCCAGATGGTGGCGACGGCGGAAATGGTGGCTCTGTCTTTTTCGTTGCAAGCAAGGACAAGAATACCTTGATCGATTTTGAATACGAAAAGAAATTTGAAGCCGAAAACGGAACAGGCGGAATGGGAAACCTTCAAAATGGTAAAAACGGAAAAGATATCTATATCAAAGTTCCTTGTGGCACTGTCATCAAAGATGCTGAGACAAAGCAAGTCATCGCAGATATGTATCAAGATGGTCAAACTTTCAGAGCATTAAGAGGCGGTCGTGGCGGAAAAGGAAACAATTTCTTCAAGTCCCCTACTCGTCAATCTCCAAGATTTAGCCAACTCGGCGAAATGACAAAAGCATACAAAGTTATTTTGGAACTCAAGACCATCGCTGATGTTGCACTTGTTGGAAAACCAAATGTCGGAAAATCTACCTTGCTCAGTGTTATTTCAAATGCAAAACCAAAAATTGCAGATTATGAGTTCACCACTTTGAGCCCCAACCTTGGTGTTGTCAAAGTGTATGACGACAGCTTTGTTGTCGCTGATATTCCTGGTCTTATCAATGGCGCAAGCGAAGGCGCTGGACTCGGTCATGAATTCTTGGCACACATTGAAAGAACTCGTTTGGTAGTTCATGTGATCGATGCAAGTGAATATTATGGAAACGATATTGTTGAAGACTATAAGACTATAAACAATGAATTGAAAAAATATAACGATCGTCTTGGTCGTCTTCCTCAAATTGTTGTATTTACAAAACTTGATTTGATCGAAGATATTGATGAGAAAATCAATAGATTTAGAAAAGAAATTTCTGACGAAGTTGAGATCGTTCCTATTAGTTCTGTGACAAGAAAAAATGTTGAGCAACTATTAAATAAAGTTAATGCAAAACTCAAAACTTTGCCAAAGACTGAACCTATTCCTGTTGAGCAAACCGAATTGGAAAAAGTGGACATCACTTCAGTTGAAATCGTCAAACTTGAACCTCATGTTTTCGAGGTCAAAGGTGGATACCTTGACAACCTTCAAAGAGGCATTGTGTTCAACGACACAAGATCTCTTGCCTACTTCCAAATGAGACTCGAAAAAGATGGTGTTATGGACAAATTGAAAGAAGCAGGTTGTGTTGATGGTGACACTGTTGTATTCGGAAGTTTGCAATATGAAATTTATTTTTAAGGAGAAATTATGATTGACAAAAAAACAAGAATTAAATTAAGAAGTCTTGCTATGAATATCAATCCTGTTGTCTGGATTGGAAAAGACGGCTTTGATGAAAAAGCAATGAAACAAATATCTGATGAATTATACAATCATGAGTTGATAAAAATCAGCCTTCAACAAAACACTGATGTTCCAAGCGAATTTGAACTAAGCGAAATCGCTGTCAAACTCGGCGCAGAAGTTGTGACAATGATTGGTAGAAAAATCGTATTATATCGCCATAGTGAAAAGAAAAATATTGTGCATGTACTTGCATAATATTTTTTTAAAATAAATCAATAAAAAAATTAAAATAAATTATTAAAAAAATAAATAAAAAAATTAATTTTTAATTATTTTATTTGCCTTAAAATAAGCAAACTATTGAATTTTTTATTTTTAATTAATTTACACGCTCAAAATTATCGATTGCTATATCTGATGATTTAATTTTGTGATATTTTTCGCTATTTTTCTTTGAATTTTTTGTTGATTTTTTACCCAACAATCCCAATATATTTTTACCCATATCTGATGATAAAATATTTATGATATTTGTCATCATATTGTTGCTTTGATCTTTGTTGCTTAGAATTGAATTGAACTTTGATATATCAAAACCTTTACCTAAAAAGCCTGACAACATTGGCAAAATATTTTTGAAATCAAATAAGTTATTAGGTGTATTATTTGGCTGACAACTCTGTTTCGGACAATCAGGTTTATGTTGTTGAACACAATCACAATTTTGTTTTTTGAAATCATTGTTTATATAATAATTTGGCAAACTTTCATAAGGTTCAGAAAAAACAATTTTCTTTATACCCTTTTTCTCTTTATTATAATTTTGTATGTATGCATTTGGCTCAACAAACAATGCATTTTTGCTATCTTCGTATTCCATAATTTGATATATGATTTTCAAAATTTTTTTGTGAAATATCGAAACAATTTTGAAATTTTTTCATATAAAAAATAGGAGTAAAATATGCCAAGAGATTTCAAAACTTTTTGTGAAAACAATAAAAAAATCATCAATGAAAATAAAGACAAATTAAACGATTATCAGTCCATCATTGATAAATACAAAAATATGGATCAATCTGAACTTATGAGCAATCTTTTTTCAGAAGCAAGCAAACTGAAACAAGATGGAAAACTTGATTCAAATTCATTGAGTTCTATGAAAGATATGATCTCCCCATTTCTCAATGATGAGCAAAAAAACATGCTCAATTCTATAATACACAAAATAAATGAATAAACATAAAATCAGCAAAAATATTTTGTCAAAAGTGAGTATTCTTTCAAAAGAAAAACTTTTTGATGTAATACTATTGAGTGACAATTTTCTCAAAACAAAAGAATTTCTTGATACAAACCTTTTCAAATATACCGCATACGATTTTGCCAAATGTTTTTCTCTTCCGATATGTCTGAAGTTTTTGGACATATTATCCGAACAGGAAGAAATAAAATTTATTTTCAACAACGAAATTGTTTTGGCTGAAAAGTTTGAAAAAGAGTTTGTAAATCTCAATCATCTTACAAATGGAATCAACTACGCCAGCAATCAAACTATTTGTTTCATTGACACGGGTATACACCCTCACCTAGATTTTCTATTTCCCAAAAATCGCATCATAAAATTTATTGATTTGATCAATCACAAAAAATTTCCTTATGATGACAATGGTCATGGAACATTCGTTGCCGGTGTCGCATCTTCCAACGGAATCTTGGACAAAAATTGTACCGGCTTTGCCAAAATGTCAAAAATCATTATGATCAAAGCCCTGTCAAAAGATGGCTCAAGTAATAGCAATGTCATTCTTGACGCAATGCAGTGGATATTCGAAAATTATAGAAAATATCAGATAAACACTGTATGTATGAGTTTTGGCGCTGATAGTCTTGAAGAGAATGATCCTTTGTCAAAGGGTGCAGAAATTTTGTGGAAACAAGGTATCACAATCGTCGCTGCAGGTGGAAATAGTGGCCCAAATACAAACACTATCAAATCTCCAGGTTGCAATCCGCATATTATAACCGTCGGTGCACTTGATAAAGATAATATGACTATCTCCGACTTTTCCAGCCGAGGACCAACGAGATTTGGCAACAAGCCAGATTTGATTGCTCCTGGGGTCGACGTTGCGTCTTGCTCAAATATTTCCCCTTTCTACACCACTATGTCTGGAACAAGCGTTGCAACGCCGATCATTGCTGGAATTTGCGCAAATATCAAAGGAAAATATCCATATTTAAGCAATAAAGAAATAAAGTCATATCTCAAAAACAACTGCAAGCATTTAACTTTTAATGAAAATATTGAAGGCGCAGGATATATAAAATTTTGAAATTTGCTCAAATCTTATTTGATTTTGGATATTTTATGATGAAATCTTATTTGATTTTAGTCTTTTGTGTGTTATAATCATTATCATGATAACAGCAAAAAATCTTTCAGTTCAATACATTAAGGAATATTCAACTATATTTGATATGAATTTTTCAATCGATTCAAATACCTTATTTGTTGCAAATCACGATGAGATGACCGCCCTTTTTAGATCACTTGCAAAGATTGAAAAAGATTATTCTGGCTCAATCTTCTTGAACAACACTGACATCAAAGATATTGCCGACAAAGATTTATCCATAGCATACATACCAAAAGATCCATATTTGTTTAGATCGAAAAGTGTCAAAAACAATCTCAAGTATCCTTTGAAAATAAGAAAGTTTAAAAAAGATGCAATAAATGAAAAAATAGATTATATTTTCAACAAATATTTGATTGATTTTCCATTGAAAACAAGCAAATTAAACCACTCTCAAAGAAAAATCATTGCCTTGCTTAGAGCATATACTTGGAATCCAAAATACTTTTTAATAGAACATTTCTTTGAAGATTTGGATAAAGATTATGTTGAACTAGCAACCAAAATTATTGAAGAAATTTCAACTCAATCAATCGTTATAGCAAGCGAAAATCAAATATTTGATATTCATACAGATTATAAAATTATAACGATCGAAAATGGTAGTATAAAAAAAGGAACATAGTTGTTCCTTTTTTGTTTGATTATTGATTGTTTGTGTTCTTTGTCAAGAATACCAATTTTCCGTTTTTGCTTTCAACAAGCACGTTATCGCCAGATTTTACTTCGCCTTTGAGCATCATATCAGCGAGTTCATCTTCAATTTTGCTTGTGATAAGTCGTTTCAAAGGTCTAGCTCCAAAGTCGTCGTTTGTGCCGTTTTTCACAAGATAATTGAGTGCAGAAACTGTGAATTTGAGTTCAACTCCAGAACGTTTCAAATTTTTGTTGAGATCTGAGAGCATTCTCTTGGCAATATCTTTCATCACATCTTGGCTAAGTTTGTTGAAGACTATAATATTGTCAATTCTGTTGATGAGTTCTGGTTTGAAATATTTTTTGAGTTCATCAAGCATAATTGTTGATTGATCAACCTTTTTCTCTTCATTGAATCCTAAGTCAACTCTGTTTTTATTCAACTTGTCACTGCCAATATTTGATGTCAAAATGATGATTGTATTTTTGAAACTAACCACTTTGCCATGGCTGTCTGTAAGTCTTCCGTCATCAAGGATCTGAAGCAACATATTGAATACTTCCGGATGCGCTTTCTCGATTTCGTCAAACAAAACAACACTATATGGTTTGCGTCTGACTTGCTCTGTCAATTGACCACCTTCATCAAATCCGACATATCCTGGAGGGCTTCCAATCAGTTTGCTAACGCTGTGAGCTTCCATGAATTCACTCATATCAAGACGTACGATTTTATTTTCGTCATCAAACAATGCTTCTGCAAGTGCTTTGCTGAGTTCGGTTTTTCCCACACCTGTTGAACCAAGGAATAAGAAACTTCCGATCGGACGTTTTGGATCTCTGATACCAATTCTGCTTCGTCTTATCGCTTTTGACACCTTTTCGATCGCTTCGTCTTGTCCTTTCACTCTTTCTCTTAAGACATTTTCGAGATTTAGGAGTTTTTCCGCTTCGCCTTCAGTGAGTTTCGTCAATGGAATATTTGTCCAACGGCTCACAACTTCGGCAACGTCTTGTTCTGTGATGATTTGTTCGCTATTTTCGGATTCTATTATCTTTTGCTTCTCAATATCTTCCTTGAGTGCTAGGATTTCATCTCTAACCTTGCTTGCACGAGCAAAATCTTCTTTTTCAACAGCATCTTTCTTGTCAATTTCAAGAGTGTTTATTTTATCTTGAAGTTGCTTGATCACTTTTGATTCTGAATTTATTTTCACTTTTGCTCTGCTTGCAGCCTCATCAATAAGATCAATCGCTTTGTCTGGAAGGCTTCTGTCTTGAATATATCTATCCGACAATTCTGTCGCAGCCTTGATTGCTTCGTCACTGATTTTCACCTTGTGGAAACCTTCATAACTTTCCTTGAGTCCTCGCAAAATTTCGATTGTCTGCTCGACTGTCGGTGGATCAACCATGATTGGCTGGAATCTACGTTCCAATGCCTTGTCTTGTTCGATATATTTCCTATATTCATCGGTTGTTGTTGCACCGATTGTTTGCATCTCGCCACGAGCAAGATAAGGCTTCAACATATCTGCAGGGTTTGTTTCTCCTTTGTCTGTGCCTGCTTGTGCCAATGTGTGAATTTCGTCAATAAACACGATGATATTTTTGTTGGAAACAATTTGTTCAATTGCTTTTTTGAGCTTTTCTTCCATCGATCCACGATATTTTGTGCCCGCCATCAGTCCACCGATGTCAAGACTATAAATTGTCTTTCCTTTCAAGAATTGCGGAACATCGTTTGCAACGATTTTTCGAGCCAACCCTTCAACAACAGCCGTCTTTCCCACACCTGCTTCACCGATCAGGACAGGATTGTTCTTTGTCCGGCGGCAGAGGACCTGCATCATACGCAGGATCTCGCTGTCACGCCCGATGACCGGGTCGAGTTTTCCGTCCCGCGCCATCTGCGTCAGGTCTCTGGAAAAACGGTCCAATGATTTCCGGCTGACAGCATTTTTCGACTTTACCTTTCCGCTTACCCCCTTGAAATTATCTTTCATATTCTTGCTTTTCATCACAATTTCAAGGACTTTTACACGGGTGATCCCATATTCCGAAAGCAGTGAGGCGACCGCGGTACCCTTTTCATTCAGAATTGCCAGAAACAGGTGTTCCGTACCGATCAATTCCTCACCGAGGCGTTTTGATTCCGCATATGCCTGATCAAGTCGGATCGTAGCCATG
>JAZRUL010000062.1:0-3867 GCA_045652505.1 Candidatus Onthoplasma sp.
TTGGCTAAAATTTTAGCCAATAATATTTTCTATTGTTTCTTTGAATTGATTGAAAGCTGGATTTTTAAAATCTGGATGAGCTTTGAAAACCATATTTTCTTTTGTGATAGGGTGGATAAAGCTGATTTGATAAGCCCAAAGAGCAAGATTTCCAGCATGATCTTTGTCGCCATACTTGAAGTCGCCATAGATAGGGCAATTGAGTTGACTTGACATTTGAACTCTGATTTGATGACTTCTTCCAGTGATAAGATCAATATCAACCAAAGTTAATTTATTTTTTGTTTCGATCAGTTTGTATTCAAGGATTGCTTCTTTGCTTCCAATTTCAAGTTTTGGAGCAATCTTCACAGTGTTTGTTTTCTCGTCTTTTTTTAGATATGTCACAAGGCGATTTTCTTTGAGTTGTGGTCTGCCGTTGATTACACAATAGTAATGTTTCTTGATTGATTTACCTTTGAGTTGATTGGTGAGTCTTGCGGCTGCTTTGCTTGTTTTTGCAAACACCATAAGTCCGCCTGTTGGTCTATCGAGTCTGTGAACAAGACCGATAAAAACATTGCCAGGTTTGTTGTCTCTAACACGGATATATTCTTTTAAAATTGTGAGCATATCCATATCACCAGAATCATCGGCTTGAACAGCGATGTTGTGTGGTTTGACTACAACAATAATATGATTATCTTCGTATAAAATTTTTGGTTCGATTGTCATAAATTCCTCTTAAAATATTTTTATTGCACTACATCCACAAGGGAGCACAATTCCTTCTTCTTCGGTTGGAAGTCCGACCTCGTATGCTTCGGTCTTTCCGCCAGCAATTGTTGCGTTGAGAATATTTGCCATAACTGTCGGTTGAAGTCCGGTTGTATAACTATTGATCAAAACGAAAAGTGGGTTGTCTGACAAAACTTTTGAGCAAAGTTTGACGAAGTCAAAAATATTGTCTTCAATCTTCCATGTTTCGCCGTTTGGACCTCTGCCAAAAGAAGGTGGATCCATAATAATTGCATCATATTTGTTGCCACGACGAATCTCTCGTTCAACAAATTTCACGCAGTCATCAAGAATGTATCTAATGTTGTCAATATTGTTCAATCCGGCATTTTTCTTTGCGATATCAATCATGCTTTTTGCAGCGTCAACATGAGTGACTTTTGCACCAGCCAAGGCACATTCGATGCTTGCTGCGCCAGTGTAAGCAAAAAGGTTCAATACTTTGATTTCTCGCTTTGAATTTTTGATGAGATCGGTCATCAAATCCCAATTCACAGCTTGCTCTGGGAAAAGACAAATGTGTTTGAAACTCATTGTTTCGATATGGAATTTCACACCATTTCTTTCAATAACAAAACTGTTTGGTAGAGTAGGGCTTTTTTGCCAATTTCCTGATTTATTTTCAGTTCGGGTATATTTTGCGTCAACTTTTTGCTTGATAGGCTTGTCAATGTTCCATATAACTTGTGGATCAGGACGCAAAAAAGTATAGCCACCGATTCGTTCTAGTTTTTCACCTTTTGCGGTGGCCAAAATTTTATAATCTTTCCAATTTGTTGCTATTCTCATTCGTAAACGTCCAATATTTTTTTCATGTCAATTATATCAGGGTAGGCGATAATTGACAATGGTTTTCCTGTATCTTTTGCATCTTTTGTGATCAAAATAATGAGCAATTTTCTATTATTTTCAAAATAATTCATCGCGGCTTCAATGGTTAATTTTTCATCAGCCAAAATGAAATAATTATCAACACCCATATCTTCAACGATCGTTCCAACAGAAGTATTTTCAATATAATCTTGAATATTTATCTCTTCGCTTACTTTCTTACCCAAAACGTCCATGAGTTTTCCACGATTAAGGACACCTATAAGCTTTTCGCCTTGATAAATAGGAAGGTTGGAATAACCTGTTCTATACATCAATTCCATAGTTTGACAAATAGGAGTTTCAAAGTCGATAGTGACAACTTCTTTGTTGCCAACACGACCTATTGCAACAGGTGGTTCACATATAAGTTCTGCCAATTTTTCAATTTTCACCACAATGTCATCATGTGGTTCAGCAATGGTATATTTGCTATTGCCTTGATGAATGATAGCATTGCGAAGTCTGCCGTAATCAATCAAGTCTTCTTCGTATTTTCTCACAACAGAGTTGAGCATAACACTTCTTCTGACAACGTCGCTGTATGTCATACTGCGTTTGAAATTATATATTGATCTAAGACCATAGTCAATATTGTTATAAGCAGTGATAAAACGTTCTGCGTTTGTTTTCTTCATAAAACTCTCCTGAAGTTATTATAACAAAAATTTTTCAACAATACAATTAAAATTTGTGCAAATTTTTGTTTTTGGTTTGCTTATCAATCCAAATTTTGTCAAAAACAACAAAATCTGACACCATTTTTTTAATCACAAATTTTTTTTGGCTGAAAATGCTTGAAAAAAATCAAAATTTATAGTAATATATCACCGAGTCGTACTAGGCGGGGAGCTTGCGGTGCCCTGTGACCCTCAATCCGCAATAGAGGGGCTGAAAGTGTATTGGCGGAGCAAATCTGGTTGTGTTGAGTAGTTATCTGTCATGTTGAAATTAAGGTCTGATACAATATTGCCCTATGAACCATGTCAGAGTCGGAAGGCAGCAGCATTAAGTGGGATACAGTATGTGCTATGAGGTTGCTTTGATGGAGTGGCAAGTAATTATGCCAGCAATCACTTTGTTACAACTTTATTCGTTCGACTCACCATAAGACCTTCGGGTCTTTTTTTGTTTTAATTTGTTTGTGAATTTTTCACAAAATTGAATTTAATCATCTAAAAACAATACAAATTTAATGGATTTTATGTTATAATAGACTTACAAGGAGTAAATTATATGAAAAAAATTTACATATTGGAACATTTTGATTTTAATGATATGCAATTGAAAAAATTGGAATCTCTTGGAGAAGTCAAGTATTATGAGAATGTAAATGAAAAACAAATTTTAGAAGCAGTGGAAAATGCTGATGCGATTTTGATAGACTGGTTGGATCCCGATCCTATTCTTGCAAAAATGCGTAAAGGACAATTCATTTGCTTGCCTTATACAGGATATGATTGGGTGAAAAACATTTCTCTTGCAAAAGCAAATGGAGTTGTGGTTTCAAATACACCAAATTATTCTACAAATGCAGTTGCTGAGCATCATTTATCTTTAATCTTGGATTGTGCAAAACATATAACAAAGTTTAATAATATTTATAAATCTGGGGAGAAAGTTGGGTTTAATCGTGGATTAGAAATTGCAGGAAAGAAAATAGGTATTATTGGGTTGGGAAACATTGGGAAACGACTTGCAGAATTATTATCTATATTCAATGTTGAAATTATGACTTATAATAGAACTCTAAAAAATTTACCAAATATTAAAGATGTTGATTTAACCACTTTACTTTCTACGTGTGATATAATATGTAATACATGTAGACTAACAACTGAAACTCGCAATATGATCACAATGAAAGAATTAAAATTGATGAAACCAAATGCGATTTTAACTTCAACAACTGGCGGGGTTATAAACCTTAATGATTTAAATGATTTTTTGAAAGAAAATAATCTCTTTGGTGTTGGTCTTGATGATGTGGACCAACAACAAGTTCCTTCAGAACTACTAAAACATGACAATGTTATATGCACTTATCATAGAGCTTATGACACAAATGAAAGTGAAAATAATAGAATAAATTTATGTATTGATAGTATTGAAGCATTTTTTAATAACCAACCAATAAATACACCTAATAATCCAGAACAAATTCCAATAATAAATGTTTCGGCATTAAACACACGAGTAATATCTTTTCGTCTTGCTCCT
>JAZRUL010000063.1:0-2733 GCA_045652505.1 Candidatus Onthoplasma sp.
ATTTTTTAATTTATTTAATTTTTCAAATGTGAGCAAATCAAATTCAACAATATCTTCAATTGTTGTGTCAAAAAAATTTATTCTTACAGGGTTTTTGTTTGATATATCAAAAATATCCAACACATCTCCACGACGAGAAAATTCTCCTTTAGCTGTTATTATATCTACTTTGTTGTATCCGATATTTATGAGAGATTTTTCTAGATCAACAATGTCATATTCTTTTTCTTGGTCGATTGAAATGATGTTGTTTTTGAAATTTGCAATATTTGGAAGAATTGAAAAAATAATTTGTGGAGTGGAGATTATTATTGTGTCTTCATCAGAGATTGTTTTCAACATTGACAAAATTTGAAATTTGCTATCTTTGTTTTGAAATTTTGAGATTGTGAAAGGTCTATCGAATTCATCAATAATGATAGATTTTTTGTTCAATGCTGACAATTGGTTTTGCATGCACCTACATTTGTCCAAATCATTGCAGAGAAAAATTCCCGATTTTAATCGGGAAAGAATTGCACCTTGTTCACCAAAACCAAGATTGCTACAAAGAATTGGTTTTGTGCCAATATTGGAAATTAGATCGTCGTATCTTGACATAATTCTCCGTCAATAAATTTCTGTATCAAATCTGATGCTTTTTCATAAGAATTGGCAATGATGATTTTGCTCTCTTCATCAATGTTTGACAAAACATAATCTTTCAATTCGATTGAATTGTCTCTACCTGCTCCAATTCTAAGTCTTGGTGTTGAGCCAACTTTACACACAATGTCTCTAAGTCCATTATGTGTGCCGGCAGATCCAGAGAGGCGGAATCTGATCTTACCTTTTGATAGATCGATATCGTCTAATACGATCAATATATCTTCAAGGCTAACCTTGAAATATTTTTTGAGCTCATAGACGCTGTTGCCACTAAGGTTCATATATGTTTGAGGTTTGGCAATAATAAAACCATCGCCCTTTGCTATTTCTGCACGACATTTTTTGGTAGAAAACTTGAGTGCATTTTTCTTTGCGAAAAAATCCACACAATTGAAACCTAGATTGTGCCAAGTGTTTTTATATTTTCCATCAGGATTGCCTAAACCTACAATTATTTTCATTTTTTCTCCTAAATTTGCAATTATACTAGCATAAATTAATAAAATTTTCAAGTTTTAATAAATATTATTAAAAATTTTTAAATTTGAATAGGATTATACCATAAAAATTCTATTTGTAAATATCAAAAAGAAAAAAGAGTAGTACACTCTTAAATCTTATCCAATTCTTCACATATTGCATTTTTGTCAATTTTTTGACCAATAAATACGAGTTTGATCATGCGGTCCCCATACATTTCGTCCCAATCGTTGCGGAACTTTTCATCTTGCAAAAGGAGTTGTTCAATTTGTTGTCTTGGAAGGGTTGCATACCATGGTCCGTTTTCGGTCAAAACTTTTTGCTTTCCTGCTTGTTCGTAGATATATGACATCTTGGTGTTATGGTTGAAATAAACCAAGCCTTTTGTTCTGATTATTTGCTTGCCATAGTCTTTTTGAGTCCAATCTTCGAATTTCAGTCTATCAAAAGGTCTTCTTCTGAAATATACAAAAGTACCGATTCCATATTCTTCAGTTTCTCCATTTTTGCAATGACCACAATTGCAATCATGTCCATGTTCGTGATGGTGATGATGTTCATCTTCATCGTGACAGTGGCATTCGTGACCTTCATCATGGCAGTGGCATTCGTGTTCATGTTCATTGTGATGATCTTCATGGTCTTCGACAATGTCTTTGTCAATCTCTTGGAACCAACCAGCCGATGTCAAAAGGTTTTCCATATCGAACAAATTTGTATCAAGAATTTCACTCATTTCAACACGAGAGAAATCGGTTTCAATAATCTTTGCTTTTGGTTGAAGATTTTTGATGATTTTCTTGAGTTTGATTAGTTCTTCTTGGCTTACTTCTGCAACTTTGTTGAGTATCAAAATGTCACAAAACTCAATCTGTTGAATAACAAGATTTTCTATGTCATCTTCGCTGATATTTGACTTTACAAGTTCGTCTCCACAGCCAAATTCTTGCACCATTCTATATGCGTCTACGACTGATACTACAGCATCAAGTTTGCAATATATCGGCATATTTTGTGCCTTGAAACTCTCTGTCAAGAAATTGATTGTCTGAGCAATTGGAATAGGTTCGCAAATTCCGCTGGCTTCAATTATGATATGGTCAAACTTCTTTTGCTTCACAATATCGTGAATTTGTTCAATCAAGTCTTGACGCAAAGTACAACATATACAACCGTTTTGAAGAGCAACAAGACTTTCATCTTTTTTGCCTACAATTCCGCCTTTTTCAATAAGGTCAGCATCAATATTAACTTCGCCAATATCATTGACGATGACAGCACATTTGTATCCTTTTGTGTTTGTCAAAATGTGATTTAATAGGGTGGTTTTTCCGCTTCCCAAATAACCTGTGACTAATGTGATTGGAATAGTTTTAAATTCTTGCATATATTCTCCTTATATAATTATTGATTATAAATTCAAATTTTCAAAATATTTTTGTTTAGAATTTTGTAATAAAATGAAAATTTTTGCAATATCGTGTATATTATAGCATCAAAAAACAAAAAAGTTATTCTTTTTTTAAAAATTTTTGGAATTTTATTGACAAATCAATAATAATATGATAATAATATAGTCGTACACAATATCGCGGGATGGAGCAG
>JAZRUL010000064.1:0-7717 GCA_045652505.1 Candidatus Onthoplasma sp.
TTGTGCAAACAAGCAATGGATTTATACCTCAATATAACAAACCTGTAAATACAGTAAATACTGTACAAGTCTCAGATCAACAAAAATTCTATGAGTTTTACAACAAAATTCAAGAAATTAAGAAACTAAGATCTCTAGAGATCATTGATGATACTGCGGCTTCGAAAGCTTTGACAAAAATCGTTAAAGATATGTTGAAAGATTAAAAATTTCTCGCTTTTGCGAGATTTTTTTTATTGAGAAACAAGACTAGATTTTAAAGATCTTTTGTTGTGTTAATTTACTTGTTTGATTGACAAAGAACGATGATTGATTTATAATATAGTCATTATTGGAGAAAATTATGGACTTTAATTTTATGAGACCTAGACCCGAATTTCCGAAGCGTGCAGTGATAACCGGTGGTATGCCTTATGGCAACAAGGAATTGCACTTTGCACACTTTGGTGGATATATGGTGCATGCGGACACGTTTGCACGTTTTTTGCGTGACAGAATTGGAGCTGAAAATGTTGTTTTCGTGTCAGGTACTGACTGCTATGGAAGTCCTGCTGTGGAGAGTTTCCGTCGTCTCAAACAAGAAGGTAAAATTAATTTTGAAACAATAGAAGAATTCATTACTCACAATCATAATGTTCAAAAAGAGACTTACGAGGCTTTTGAAATCAAACATAATTTGTTTGGAGCATCAGGCTTGGAGCCAAGTAAATCAATTCATGCAAATATGAGCAAATTCTTTGCTGAAACATTATATAAAAATAATATGCTTTCAAAATTGGGATCTTTGCAATTCTTTGACAAGAAAGCAGGTTGCTTGCTCAATGGTCGTCAAGTGGTTGGAAAGTGTCCAATCGAAGGTTGTCAAAGCGAAAAAGGATATGCAGATGAGTGTGATCTTGGACACCAATATCGTCCGGTTGAACTCATTGATCCGATTTCAACTTTGAGCGGCGAAAAACCTGAACTTGTGAACATTGAGAATTGGTATTTCAATCTTCAAGATTGTATTCCTGCGATGCAAGAGTGGTCTGATGCGATTGCGAAAGATAAATCAACTCGTTCGTTTATGGTCAAAGAGATCAACGAGTTCTTCAAACTTCCAGAAGTTTATATCAAGAAAGATCAACTCACTAAATTCAATGAAATCAAATCAGAACTTCCGCATTTTGAAGACATAACTACAAATCCAAATGCACCAAGCATCACGATCAGATTTGACAAATTGACTGATAGAGAACTCGCTTGTGATATTATGGCGAAGAATCAAATCAGATTCAGAAATGGAAAGACTCTCACTCCTTTCCGTCTTAGTGGAGATATTGATTGGGGTGTTGAATTCCCTGAATTCAATGGTGTAAAAGGTCAAACATTCTATGTATGGCCCGAAAGCCTTTGGGCACCGATCTCGTTCACAAAGACTTATCTAATGAGTATTGGAAAAGACGAGAACGAGTGGAAAAAATTCTGGTGTAGCAAGGATAGTGAAATTTATCAATTCATCGGTGAAGACAACTTGTATTTCTATGGTCCAGCACAACAAGCAATCTGGATGGCAATGAACGGAAAAAACAAGATTTCTTATGATGAAGGCGACTTCAAACCTACACACATTATTCCAAGCAAACATGTATTGTTCCTCAACAAAAAAGCAAGTTCATCAGGTAGTTTCAAGCCACCTATGGCGAAAACTTTGTTGGAACACTACACTGCAGAACAAATGAGAATGCACTTCCTTGGTATGAATCTTGGCAATAACAATGTTAGTTTCATGCCAAAGGCGTTCAATCCTGACGCAAAAGCTGACGAAATCGACGTTGTGCTCAAAGAAGGCAATCTTCTCACAAATGTGTATAACCGAATTTTGAGAACACTATTCTACTATGTTCAAAACGAGTTTGATGGCGTTGTTCCTGTTGGAAAAATTGATGAGAAAACAAAAGAAGACGCAAAGAACACAATCTTGAATTACGAAAAATTCATGGCAGAAAAGAAATTCCACCAATGTATAAATTGTGTTGACGTGTATGTGAGAAATATCAACAAATATTGGGTGAAAGAGATCAAAGAGGCAACAACAAGTGAGCAAATCAACAATTTGATAGCAAACACTCTTGAGATGATCAAAGTGGCAAATGTATTGTTGCATCCAATCGCGCCAAGCGGCACAGAAAATGTGGCTGATTATCTTGGATTCAAAGATAATTGGAGCAGTTGGGATTATATCTTCGATGATGTGTATACTTTCTTTGAAAATAAGGATAATCACAAGTTGAAAACTTTGAAACAAAAAGAAGACTTCTTCCGTAAACATATCACTCAACTTGAAGAATTGATTGGCGAATAGAATTTTTGATTTCCCTATTGCAAAACTAATGTTTCTGTGATAAAATAATTATGTATTGGAGAACTGTAATGGAAAAATATTATAAGGTAAGCGATGTAGGGCAATTTCTATTCGAGCAAAATATTTGGTGGAGACCGGAGCCAATAAATAGAGATAAAGTTGTTTTTGGTACAAGTTTTCAAGCTGAGATTATGTTTTTGAGTGAAGATATTTGGAGAAGAGTTCATTTGCAAATAAATGAAATAGATTTCAAAATTTTTAAAGGAAATTGTGAAACTCGTCAAGATCCTACATATCCAAAAGAGTTAATGAAAGATCTTTCTTCTGATTGGGTAAAATTTCTTATAAAAAAATATCCAGAAATTGCATGGATTATCAAGCGTATAATTGCTACAAAGATGAAAAAAATTCATGAAAATGCAAAAGTTGAGATCAAACCTTTACAGAAAAAAATCAAAAAAATCAAACAAGAAGAACAAGCGGAAATGAACAATTTGAGAGAATTGGACGATCTGGTTGGTGAAGAATTTAATTCAATAAAATAAGGAGAGAAAATTATATCGACTAACGCCGATATAAAAATCTCTTTTCTCGCAAATCAAAATTATTTGAGATCATTGCTGTCGTAATATGTTTTGTGAATTTCTATTTGGCTTGCAAGCAACCAATTGAAATTCAATCAACATAATTTCAACGAGTTGAAATCTCAAATAATAACAATCAACTCAAAAAGGAGAATATTATGATAAAATTCTTTGGTTGGCGTATATAATTTACTTACACTTTGGTGTGAGTGGATTTTTATCGCCACAAAGCATTTTATAGTTAAATTCAAACTTGGTGTGTGTTTTGTGGACTTACACCAAGTTTTTTGTTATAATAAATGTGAAATAAAATTTTTTTGAAATAAAAAATAATAAATAAAATAAAAATATAGTAATTAGGAGATATATATGAAAAAGATAATTTATAGTGCAACAAAACCTACAGGAATTTTGACTTTGGCAAATTACATTGGGGCTGTCAATAATTGGAAAAAAATGGAAAATGAGTATGATTGTTATTTTTGTGTTGCAAATTTACACGCACATACAATAGATTTATCAGCAGAATTTGTTATGGAAAAAACATTACAACAATTTGCTACATTCCTTGCTTGTGGATTGGATCCAAATAAATCTATTATATACATTCAATCAATGGTTCCAGAGCATTCTGAATTGATGTGGTTGTTAAATTGTAATACCATGATGGGTGAAGCAAACAGAATGACTCAATACAAAGACCATGTGGCAAAAGGAAAGACAAGTATAACGACCGCATTGTTCACTTATCCGATTCTCATGGCTGCTGATATATTGTTATACAACACTCATATTGTCCCTGTCGGTGAAGATCAAGTTCAACACGTAGAACTAAGTAGAGACATTGCGAATAGATTTAACCATAGATTTGGGGATACTTTTGTTGTTCCAAAAGCTGTAGTTCCGACCATTGGTGCAAGAATTAAAGGATTACAAGATCCAACCAGTAAAATGGGAAAATCTAATGAAGACAAAAACAATGTAATTTTGCTTACAGATACCGACGAAGAAATAACAAGAAAAATCAAACGTGCAGTGACAGATAGTTTGGCAAATATTGCTTTTGATGAGGAAAATCAACCGGGAGTATCCAACTTATTGACTATAATTTCTGCATGTGAAAATAAGGATATTGATACGGTTGTTGAAGAACTTAAAGGTCAAAACTATGGAGCATTAAAACAACGCGCAATAAATGCAGCAATCTCTGTTGTTGCACCAATTCGTGAAAAATTCAATTATTATATGAGCAATAAAGATGAATTGTTGCGACTTGCTGAAATTGGAGCAGAAAAAGCTAAGGTTGTAGCAAAAGAAACTCTTGCAAGAGCAAAGAAGGCAATGGGAATTTTATAGTGAAAAACTCTCAAAATTTTGAGAGTTTTTTGTTTGTCTAGAAGAAGCTTCTTTGATTATTGTTGCAACAGCAGGAATTGTTGTTTGAGTTTTGACCATATGCACCAAGTGCGAGCAATAATAAGAGCAAGAAAGTTGTGTTGCTCACCAAATTTGTGTCAGTGGCTTGAGCAATAATCGCAATCAAAATCGCAAACAATATGTACAATGCATTGATATTCATAATTTTCTCCTTGATTTGTAATATATATTCGAATAAGTTTAAATTTGTGATGAGTTGTAAAATTTTACGATAAAAACAAAAAAATATATAAAAATAGACAAATTTGTGGTTGATTTTTGTTTTGAAAGAGATTTATTATCAGTGTATGAATTTGTGTGTAGATGATGAAATTAGGTTGAAAAATTTTATGCCAGACAAAGAGAATGTCAAAACTTTGGCGCAATTTTTCTATGCATTTAGTGACGAAACAAGACTGAGAATTTTGATTTTATTGATGATTGAACCACTTTGTGTTGGTGATATTTCGATAGTATTGAATATCAATCAAACCACTGTCAGTCATCAGTTGAAGATACTTAAGAATCTTGGCATAGTAGAATCAGATAGGGCGGGCAAGTCGATTGTGTATTACTTAAAGAATAAAGATATTGAAAAAATGTTTGATTTAAGTGTGGATTGTATCTAAAAAATATTGTCGCAATTTGAGAATTTTTCATACAATGGAGTATGAAAATTTTTTGTGTTAGTGGTGGAAATTATAAGTCATTTTATCTCAATGCTTTTTTGAAGATAAAGGGATATGATTTGCTCATTATCAACTTTGGAATAATGTATGATTTGTTTGACCCTACTGACGAAACAGATGTGGTTGTCAGTGAACTAAAAATGCTTAATGACAAAGCTAAAGTTCCAATAATAGCAGGGGTTAGAGTTGGTGAAAACAAAGTGAAAAAGTTGATGTTATCTTTCAATAACAAGTGTCATACTTTTTCTCTCAAAGATGGTGTCAAAATAAGAGTTAAGAACAAAACATTTGTTGTTGGAAATAAATTTACAAATTATGGAAACCACAGCAGAATTGTGCTCTCTGAAAATCGAGTTTATCCACAAGCAAAACATTGTTCATTTCAAAAAATATATATCTTTTGCGACAATTTCGGCATTACCAAGATAGAAAAGAGGAAAATTTCAAGAAAATTCTATAAATACGCAAAAATTATTTTGAAATAAATTTTTCTTATGTTATAATTTCTCTAGATGATACTATGTATTTTGGGGTATTCTCTGAAATACATAAATCCTTTGCCTAAAAGTTAGGTTATATAATGGAGAAGAGATGATGAAAAAGACCATTAGAGACATTGATGTAAAAGGGAAAAAAGTTTTTGTAAGAGTTGACTATAATGTTCCTGTCAATTCTGATTTGAAGATAATGGACGATACTCGTATCGTCGAAACTTTGCCGACAATCAACTTTTTGATTGAACATGGAGCGAAGGTAATTCTTTGTTCTCATTTGGGCAGACCTGATGGTGTGGTTGACAACAAGTTGTCACTTCGCCCTGTACTTGCAAGACTGTCTAAGTTGTTGGAACGTCCGGTTTCTTTCTTGGAAGACGTGTTAGATCCAACTGCACCAAAGATGATTGACAACATGGTTGAAGGTGAAGTTTTGATGCTTGAGAACATTCGTTTCTACAAGCAAGAAGAAGATAATGATGAAGCTTTTGCAAAAACACTTGCAAGCTTTGCAGATATTTATGTGCTTGATGCTTTTGCAACAGCTCACAGAAAACATGCTTCTACATATGGAATAGCAAAACATGTTCCAGCAGTCTGTGGATTCTTGGTGGAAAAAGAACTCAGAATGTTTGACAAAATTTTGTCAAAGCCAGAGCACCCATTTGTTGCTATTTTGGGTGGAGCGAAAGTTTCTGACAAGTTGCCTGTTGTTGAGAACTTGCTTGACAAAGTTGATACAATTTTGATCGGTGGCGGAATGGCATATACATTCATCAAAGCCATTGGTGGAAATGTCGGAAAATCTTTAATTGACAATTCAAAAATTGATTTGGCAAAAGAACTGCTTGATAAAGCGAAAGAAAAAGGTGTAAAAGTTGTTCTTCCGGTTGATAATATTGGTACAAAAGAATTCAGTGAAGATGCTGAGGCAAAAGAATTCAATAGTGGTTTCTTTGACGATGAATATCAAGGAATGGATATCGGAAAGAGAACAATCAAGGCTTTCAAGAAGGAAATCAAAAATGCACGTACTATCGTTTGGAATGGGCCGGTAGGTGTTTATGAATACGACAAGTTCAAACATGGTACTAACAAGATTGCAAAATATGTTGCAAAGAGCAAGGCTACTTCTGTGATTGGCGGTGGTGATAGTGTGGCAGCAATTCATTCTTTGGGTGTAGCCAAGAAAGTGACACATCTCTCTACGGGTGGCGGAGCATCTTTGATGGTGTTGCAAGGTAAATCATTGCCTTGTATTGAATTGATACAAGATTTATAGAAAGGGAAATATGTACGCAATTGCAAATTATAAGATGAACGGAGATAAAGATTTCTTCATGTCTCAAGTTCAAGAATTGAATAAAATTGATGCTAAGGACACAAAAATTGTTTTGTGTCCACCTTTTATTTATCTGCCGTTTTTCAAGGTGAATAAGGGGATTTCGCTCGGAGCGCAAGATGTTGCCAATGTGGAAAAAGGAAGATCAACAGGACAAATTTCGGCCAATATGCTTAAAGAATTTGGAGTGGAATATGTAATCATAGGGCATAGCGAGAGACGAAACAATGGGGAAACAAACACACAAATTGTGGATAAAGTCAAATGCGCGCTTGCTTGTGGTTTGACACCTGTGATATGTGTAGGAGAATTAAAGAAGAATTCTGGCACAGATGAAATTTTTGCACAAGTTGATGTGGTGTTAAACAATGTTGAAAACGCAAATAAAATAATATTTGCATACGAGCCTGTTTGGGCTATTGGAAGTGGTGATATACCTACAACTGCTGAAGTGAAAAAAGTGGTAAATAACATAAAAAACAGATCAAAACAATTGGGTTTTGATATTGAAGTTTTGTATGGTGGTAGCGTTGATGAGAAGAATTTTCAAGTATTTTCACAAGCTGGGGTTGATGGATTTTTACTTGGTGGTGTGACACTGAAAACTGATAGATTTATTGAACTTATAAAAGGAATGGAAAATGAACAATAAAGCAATTTTGCTTATCCTTGATGGATATGGGGAATCAGAAAAGAAAGAGTTCAATGCTGTTTTGAATGCTCGAACTCCTTTTTTGCATGGTTTGAAAAAGTTGTCACATTCTTTGATCAAAACTGATGGCGAAGCTGTTGGTTTGTTCTCTGGTGCAATGGGTGGAAGTGAAGTAGAAGTCGGATCGTAGCCATGT
>JAZRUL010000065.1:0-8210 GCA_045652505.1 Candidatus Onthoplasma sp.
ATTGTTTTTTATTTGTTCAAAGGCAAGGATATGTTTTTTCTCGTCTTCAATTATTCTTGCAAAAAGCTCTTTCAAACTATTATTTCTGACTTTATTTATTGCTTGCTTGTATTCTTCAATTGCCTTATATTCTGCTGCAATGTTATAATCCAACATATCTTTAAGTTTGGTTGAATAATTGATCAAACTTATATTGAACATATTTCCTTGTGCATCTTCATATCTAGGATCTGAACCAAAGTTGGTTTCGGCATGCATCAAAAGGTCAAGATGGATCATTTCTACTATCGCAATTTCTTGAAAAATTCTTGCTATTTCTTGGTTTATTTTATCAGAAATCACCGACTGGTATGTATATTGCAAAACTGCTTTCAATTTTCCAACTCTTGATGTCGCTAAGTTTTTTATCACACCGACAGCAATCATATCTCTTGTCGCACCAACAATTTCTGGGTATGGCTCATTTAACCTTACTTCAATATCTTCTAAGTTCATTTTTCCTCCTAGTGTATTTATGAAATTTTTAGCGAATATGTGAAAATGTAATGAATTATTTGTTAAAAAATTTTTTATATGTTAAAATATATGACATATAAAAGTTATCATCAGACATAAGGATAAAATATGAAAAGAAAACAAAAATTCGAGAACACAAAACACATTTCAAGATATAACCCAAAGCCAGATGTTGGGCTCACTCTTTCGCAAGTGAAAAAGAGGACTGAAGAAGGTTTGTTGAATGTGTCAAAGTTGAAAACTTCAAAAACTTTGAAAAGCATATTCTTCAAAAACATATTCACATTCTTCAATATGACATGTCTTGCTGTTGCGCTTGCTCTCATTTATGTCGGAGCATTTTCGGACTTATTGTTCTTGGTGATCGTGATTTTGAATACTTGCATTGGTATCATTCAAGAAATCAAATCAAAAAAGATTGTTGACAAATTGTCTTTGACAAATTCAAATTTCACAAAAGTTATTCGAGACGGCGAAGAAGAAGAAATTTATAAAACCGAACTCGTGTTAGATGACGTTTTGTGTTTGAATATCGGCATGCAAATCGCTTGTGATAGCATTGTCATTGACGGAAATGTGGAAGTCAATGAAAGTCTTCTCACCGGCGAGAGTCAACCTGTAAAGAAGAAAAAAGGTGATACCTTGCTCGGCGGAAGTTTTATATCAAGCGGAACATGTAAAGCCAAAGTCAACAAAATCGGTGATGACAATTATATCTCAGAGTTGAGCAAGAAGGCAAAATCTTTCAAACAAACAAAGAGCGAACTTCTGTCATCTCTTCGAACTTTGATCAAAATTATCACAATATTCATGGTTCCGGTTGCGTTCATCATGGCGTACAACAACTACCAATATTACCAAGCAACTCCAGATCCAGACTATTCATTATTATATATGGTCATCACAAAAACAAGTGGTTGTATTGTTGCAATGATACCAGCAGGAATGTTCTTGCTCACATCGGTTGCTCTTGCTGTGAGCGTTGTTAGACTTGCCAAAAAGAGAACATTGGTTCAAGACTTATATTGTATCGAAATGTTGGCGCGCACTGACGTATTATGTCTTGACAAAACAGGAACATTGACCAACGGAAGCATGAGTGTGAAAGATGTTGTTATGCTTGACAAGAACAAAACAGAAAAAGATACACACAAAATCATTTCATCGATAGTAAACACTTTCCACGATGCAAATAACACTGCACTTGCACTTAAAGCATATTTTGGAAAAGCTGTATATTCTGCAGAAAAATCAATTCCTTTCTCATCTGAGAGAAAATTTATGGGTTGTAAATTTAGAAACATAGGTACTTTCAAAATTGGTGCTTATGAATTCGTCATGGAAAATCCAACCGAGGAAATCAAAGAAAAAGCTGAACAATTTGCATCTCAAGGACTCAGAGTTCTATTGCTTGGCGAAAGCGATGCAAACTTTTCCAACAAAGGTGTCAAGCCTGTTGCGTTGATTTTGCTTCAAGACAATATCAGAAAAGACGCACCAAGAACTATTGAGTGGTTCAAACAAAATGGTGTTGATATCAAAATTATTTCGGGTGACAATCCTGTCACAGTGAGCGAAGTCGCAAGAAGAGTTGGTGTTGAAAATGCCGATAAGTATATCAGCCTTTATGGAATGAACGAAAAAGAAGTAATAGATGCGGCTGATAAATATTCAATTTTTGGAAGAGTTAGCCCTGAACAAAAAGCAATTTTGGTCAAAGCTTTGAAAGCAAAAGGAAAAACTGTTGCCATGACAGGCGACGGCGTAAATGATATTTTGGCTTTGAAAGAAGCAGATTGTTCGATTGCTATTGCTGCTGGAAGTGACGCAGCAAGAAGCGTCAGCCAATTGGTATTGCTTGATAGCAACTTTAGTTCTATGCCTAGCGTCGTTGCAGAAGGAAGACGAGTTGTAAACAACATTCAAAAATCATCTTCACTATTCCTTATGAAAACAATGTTCGCAATTTGTATCTCGATTTTCGTATTGTGTATGGGTGAAACATATCCTTTCTCTCCGATACAATTTATCCTGCTTGAGATGTTAGTGATTGGTATCCCGTCGTTCTGCCTGGCACTTCAACCAAACACCAACAAAATCAAAGGACATTTCCTATCCAACCTTGCAAAAAACACATTGCCGGCTGGCACATGTCTTGTTGTGAGCACTATTGCTATGTATTTATACAAAATGTTCACAGATATATCGACACCTGTCCTTGTGACAATGTGCTCGATTGCTGTAATAGTTGTTGGATTTATTGCTCTGTTTAGAATGTGCAAACCTTTCAATGGCTTCAAAGGATTTATGTATATATCATGTGCCCTGATTTGCATAGGCGCGATATTGTTCTTCCCTTCAATGTTTAAATATGTGTCACTGACTTACGCAGACACTTTGTTCTTGATTGTGGTTTGTCAATTCGCATATCCTTTGTATATAGTGCTGAACAAAATCTTTGAAGCAACTTCACTACAAGATAGGAAAAATTCTAACAATCAACAATAGTAATATTTAAAATTTTATTATCTGAGATAACGAATTCAAAGATGTCCATTTGGGCATCTTTTTTCTTGACTATGCAATGTGTCTCGTCTATTGGGTAATAATCCTTTATTTCATCAAAAAACAATTTCAAATTATCCATCTCGTCAACCAATGTTTCGTCCAATAAGTTTTTTATATAACTATAATTTCTCGCCAATACACAATCCAAGAAAACGCATATACAAAATTTTGATTTCAAATTCAAATCACTATCGTCCAAATAAACTAGATAACTATCAAACTTGCCTTTCTCTATTTTTGCAACCAATCCATGATTGATTGAATCGTTCATTCTTGAAAGTAACGTTAAATTATTTTCTTTTACATTGATTTCGTCATAATAATATGCATATAATATCTTTCCTTTTTCAACGATAATTGCAAAATCTCTTTTGCCTTCAAAGAACAATACACAAATTTTATCAAAATATTCAATATGTGAAAAATGTATATCGCTTACAAATTTTACAATCTCTTTACAATCAAAGTAATTGATCAAAATTTGATTTGAAATATCAATACACAAATGTTCGCCAAAAATATCAAAAGTCAATATATTTTTATTTTCAACAAAGTCAAGAACACATATTATGTCACTTTTGAAGTTGACAACTTTTGCAAATTCAGTTTTGTTAAAGTTGTAAATCAAGTCGAAAAAATTAACAGCCAAAATTTTACCACTAGTTTTGTCAATGATTCGAGTGTATTTATCTTCAATATCGTTTAAAAAATATTTTGCTCCTGCCTTGATTTCATGAGCCACAACATCTTCTATACAACAATCTTTGTTTGACAGCAAATAAACCATATAATTATTTATGAATATACTAGACAAAACTTTCTAATAAATTTCACTTTTCCACATTTAATTCACTTATTCACCAAAGATAGCATAATTAAAATTATAATATCGGGGGAAAATAAGTGTATGATAAAAAATAATGAAAAAGACAAAAATCAAAAATGCACAATTCATGTTCTTCCTCAAACCATCTCAGACAATGATATTAATTCGCTTTTTCTTGGTCTTGTCGACATTGTGAAGAAAAAGATTGAACTAGACTATAAATCCCAATTCATCACACTTGGTTCGAACTATTCAAAAATAGAAAAAAGACTGAAAGAAAAGACAGCAGAATGCAATCGATTGAAAAATGAATTATTGTTTTTGAAATCTCAAACAAATCAATAAAACAAAAATATTTCAAAACCATACCTTATATAGTGGTATTTTTGAAAATTTTTACATATTTTTTTGCAAAATGTTTGCATATTTAAAAAAAAATTGCTATATTCTTCTTAAAGATAGGTGTTTATGGAAGAAATGGTGTTTTTTGATCAGGCGAAAGATAGCGTGACGAAGTTCTTTGAAACTGAATTTGAGAACTTCCCTCCGCTCATGATGTCTCACTTTTTGAATAAGTTTAATGATATATTGAACTATTCAGAAGAGGGAGTAAAAATCAAGCCAAAAATTATTTTTACTGACAACATTGAGGCTATCATGCGCTCTATTCCAAAATCGCACGCCATTTCATTGTTTGAAGACAAAGAAGCCACCATGTTCAACTCAAGACTTAAATCAATCTTGGCAATTGCAAAGCGTGATTGGTGTCTTTATATTGATATCAAGGAAGACAAAATTACTTATGGTATGATCATGTCTTTCTCGAGCATCAAGGACAAGAACTTCCTTCAACTAATGGAATCTAATACTACACTCAAAGATAGACCTGTGAAAATTCATGCAATCGTTGCTCGTCCGCTCAACTTCTTCAGTATGTACTTCCACTCTATCTCTGGAAACGACTTGACAGTGAATTTATCTTTGGACAAGTCAAAGAACAACACCTTCAATACAGAAATCAGAGAATTTGTTGATGCAACATTCTCAAAACTGAGAACAACTCAGAGAAAACTCCAAGATGTGAAAAACATGTATATCAACATATTCACCAACGTCATGAATGATATAAACGGCGCGATATGTGTTATTGTTGACAAAGATTATGAAGACAACGGATTGTTTGAAGATGGCGTTTGGTTGAAAGAGCCAATAAGTTTCAGCAAATTGTTCTCTCAATCAAAAAGTTATAGCGAAGAAAAGTTGCAAGCCTTTGCTCAATTGTTTATAAACATGCTCAACTTTGATGGTATCACTATTGTTGACAATCAAGGTAGGATCAGAGCATACAATGTATTCGTTGAGCCAAGCGGAAAGAAAGTTGGATACGTTGTCGGTGGTGCGAGAAAACGTGCAGCATATTATATCCTGAGCACCAAGAAAAAAGGTATTGTAGGTGTTTACTTCCAATCACACGAAGGTGAAGTGTTCTTCCAAGGGCTTAGACCACAAATTGAACAAGGAAAGAAAAAATCTCAAACAAAAAACACTGAAAACCGTGATTCAGAAAAATAGATTAAATATTTAATAAAGCAGTTTGATTATAAATACAAAAAAAGAAGCAATTTGTTTGCTTCTTTTTTGTTATCTGATACGCATCTTTCTTCTAAGCATGATAAATGTCACCACGCCAGCAATTACAACCGCACTGACAACTATAATAATTATTATAGCTGACGTATTGAGAGGCTCTTTGAGTTCAACTGTTTGACTGAACAAAATGTTTTCACCACTAACCAATTTGATTGTATAATCTCCAGATCCATATTTCTTTTCTGTTATTTCTACTGTTGTTATTTCAACTTGAGAATTTGCATTTATATCTATCACCATATCGTTGATATAAATTTTTGCCTTTCCAATTTGTTCGTATATCAATCCTGGGTTGAAAGTGATTGTAAACTTCTTGTTTGAACTATCTCCAGGTTTCAATGAACATTTGATTGCAGGCGTTTCGTTTGATAAGGTGAATGAGAACGTTTGTTCTCTATCTGGATAGATTCCGTCAGACACACGATAAGTCAAGACAAAGTTTTGCTTTCCAACGAACTCACCTTTTTCAAGTTCATTCTTTAAATCTTCGTATGTGATATAATTGCCTTTTGAAGAATTTTTGAGCACTGTTTCAAACAATTCTGTGACAAAATCTGAATTGCCCAAATTATTATTCTCAACTTTCACAAGTTGATATTTATCCAACAAATTCAAATTGATTGAATTCGAAGTTTCTTCCGGATCAATGATTGTGAATATCAAAGTTTTTGTCAACTCAACACCACCGAATTTTGCATTGAAAGCAACTCTATACGTACCAGCTTGAGTGAATGTGTAAACTTGTTTGTTCTTTGAATAAGAATATGACTGACCATTTCTTGTTGCACTGACTTCGATCTTGTCATACAAACCATCTTTCACAACTGCAATTTGTACAGCTTGAGAGAAATAACCATTTTCAATTATTGCTTTACCGTTCATCAAAAGCGCCAATTCATTGTTTGCCAAAGCATACACATCAAAGCTGTCTGCTCTGTTTTCAAATATTTGATAGTTTCCTGCAAGGTCGTATATCTTGAAGGTATACAATCCTGCACCATTTATTTTATAGTCAACTTTTTGACTTTCTGGAGAATGATCTTTAACTTTCTCTCCATTGAACCAAACTTCCATTCTGATCAAATTCTTCTTCTCAAGATCAAGAGCTGTATAAAGTTTTTGATCAAAAGTAAGATCTATGATTTTATCTTTATCTGATATTGTTGCAGGATCGTTTGATAATTCTACTCCGTTGACCAACAAAGTTTCCAACTTAATCAAATCGTTAGTTTCAGGAACTTTAAATGTTGCTAAATATTGATTATAACTTGATGCGTAAACTCTATAAATTGTAAGAATATATCCTTCTGGCAATCCCGATATTTCAATATATTTTATTTTGACACCTTGTCCAGCATCTTCTATTACACTTAAAGCCTCGTTAGAAATATACAAAGGCATTTCTGCTGGAATTGTTTTGTCATAATCTACCAACAATTTTTCTTTGAGAGTTTCCAAAGAAACAAATTCTTTAATTTCATCTAAAGTAATTGTTGAATTTGGATCGTATTCTTTTGTGCTTGATTGCACAGTGAATAGCGCAGAAGAATCTTCCTTGACCATAAACACATAAACTTTGTTTCCAAGATATGTTGATCCATCTGGTGAGTATACTTTCACTTCGAAGGCATACAAACCTTTGTTGTCTTTTATGGTTTGAATATTATAAAGTTTGTCTTCATCATTGGTTAAATCAATAGGAGTCATCCAACCATTTTCGCTGTCGTTGATTTTTTCATGCAACCAATATTCCAACTTCAAGTTTTGAGAAGGATTGTTGAGCCATGTCAAATTCATCACTCCTGAAGTCATTGTTGTGTTTATCCATTTTGATTTATCTGTCTGGTTTTCATAGATGTCAATATCTTTTTGATCTATGTTGTTTCTAGTGTTTGTCAAACGCACAACACCTGTTCTCGTATCAAGAACAATATTATACACTATTTCTTGCTCTTCACCTTCAATATTGGCAGTAAGAGTGATTGTGATTGTGACAAGTTTTCCGTCTTGTTCTATATCGCTTGGATAGAATGGATAGAATTGTAATAATCTATATCCGTTTTCGTCTATTGTAGATCCATCAAACAATTTAGTTCCATCAGTGTATGACTTCCCTTCTTCATAATCATAAATTTCTTTTGTATCTCCATCAATAGTATACACAATCTTTCTTGAATACAATTCATCTACATATTTTATATCAATAGGCTTGAACGAATAATACGTATCACCACTCTTATAGAATGTTCCTTCGATCTTTTCTGTTGCATCTTTGTTTGTCGAGAAAGTATAGACTCTTACTTTTCCGAACATATCTTGTGTCCACAAAACATAGTCTCCAGACAAATCTTTAATTTCATTGTCAGGAACAATTTCTCCTGTAGAAACTTCTTTATATTGACCATTGTTATATTTATACTCGATGAAGTTTCCTCCAACTTCCTTATACTTAATTATATCAATATAGTACCAAAAATCATTATTTTGGTCATAAATGTTGGCACCAGCCAAATTCAAATAAGTTCCAGAATTGTCTTTCACTACGATGTTACTAATGTCAAAGCCTTCCACGTTTTTAACATAGTTAATTCTAATTCCATTTTGGTCTTGATGACCTCTTGCATGGATAAATATATCATAGTTTCCAAAG
>JAZRUL010000066.1:0-1862 GCA_045652505.1 Candidatus Onthoplasma sp.
TGTTCCTAGATAAAAGTTAACAATTATTGTTGACAAGTGTAATTTATTGTGATAAAATAAAGTTATGTTTAAACAATTATTGGCATTACTATTACACTAATGTGTCTATTGGTATAGGCACAGTGTTTGGTTGTGCTGATAATAATATTTGACAGCACAATCACTGTCAATTTTTTGTTTTTAGGAGACTTTATGAGAGAATATAATTTTAAAGAAGTAGAAAAGAAATGGCAAGAAAAGTGGGAAAAAGAAAAAAGTTTTGCAGCTGTTGATTTTCATCCAACAAAGCCAAAGTATTATATGCTTTATGAATTCCCAAATGTAAGTGGAAATCTTCATATGGGCCACTTGAAAGGAACTGTTCCATCTGACGCTTTGGCAAGATATAAAAGATTTTGTGGATATAACGTGTTGTTCCCAATTGGTGGAGATGCGTTTGGATTACCAGCTGAAAATGCTGCAATCAAATATGGAACTAATCCACGTAAATTTGTTGCTGATGGTTTTAAAAAGATTACTGATCAATTTTCTTTATTGGGTTTATCTTTTGACAAAGATCGTTCGTTCTGCACAAGTGATGAAAGTTATTATAAATGGACACAATGGATTTTTATGCAACTTTATAATCACGGTAAAGCATACAAACAATATGGCACTGTAAACTTCTGTCCAAATTGTAAAACTGTGCTTTCAAATGAAGATAGCCAAGGTGGAAAATGTGATAGATGTAATGGTCTTGTTCAACAAGTGGAACGTTCAGTTTGGTTTTTGAAAATGAAAGAATATTCCGAAAAATTGCTTGGCAATGTTGAAAGAATTCAAATGAACGAAAACCTTAAAGAACAACAACGCAACTGGATTGGAAGAAGTGAAGGTATGCAAGTTAAATTCAACTTGTTTGACACACTTAACAATCGTATTGGTGAAATTGAAATTTACACAACCTGTGTTGAAACAATTTATGGTGTTACATTTATGACGCTTGCTCCAGAAAATGCTTTGTTGGATAAAGTTAAGGATAGCATTTCTAACTTTAAAGAAATTGAAGAATATAGAGAAAAAACATCTTTCCGTTCAGAATTCGACAGGATGAGCGACAATAAAGAAAAAACAGGTTGCAAAGTGGAAGGAATTTATGCAATTAATCCACTTAATAATGAGCAAGTTGAAGTGTTTGTTGGTGATTTTGTTTTGGCTGGATATGGCACAGGTGCAGTTATGGCAGTTCCTTGTCACGATCAAAGAGACTATGATTTTGCAAAAGCATTCAATATTCCTATGAAACAGGTTATTGAAGGCGATTGTTCTTCAAGTGCTGTTGAGAAATATGAATACAACAATAAAGATAGCAAATTGATTGATAGTGGTGAATTCTCTGGCTTGACTGTCAGTGAAGCAAAGAAGAAAATCAGCGACAAAATTGTTGAAATGGGCGTAGGACACAGACAGATAAATTACAAAATGAAAGATTGGCCTTTCAATCGTCAAAGATATTGGGGCGAGCCGTTCCCAATCGTGTATTGTGAAAAATGTGGCACAGTTTGTCTGGAAGAAAAAGATTTGCCTTTAACTTTGCCTGAAACTGATGACTATATGCCAAACGATACAGGAGATTCTCCTCTTGTGAAAATTTCTGATTGGGTGAATTGTTCTTGTCCAAAATGTGGCGGAAAAGCAAGACGCGAAACTGACACTATGCCAAACTGGGCTGGATCAAGCTGGTATTGGATCAGATATTGTGATCCACACAACGACAAAGAAATTGCCAATTTTGACAAACTCAAATATTGGGGAAGTGTAGATTGCTACACAGGTGGAACAGAGCATATAACTCGTCACGTATTGTACGCATTCTTCTGGCA
>JAZRUL010000067.1:0-3518 GCA_045652505.1 Candidatus Onthoplasma sp.
ATTGTTTTATCTCTCATCTCCACTTTTTCCGAATCTTCAAACCAAGTTCGTCTTGTATCTTCTTCTACAATCTTAGTGTTGACATCTATAATAATATTTGATTCCCAATTTACTATTGATTCGTAGTAAACATCTTCAAAAGAGTATTCAAATAATATTACATATTTTCCTTCTTCCATTTTAATAGAAGACTTTAAACTTGGAGATCTTGTATCTTCATCCTTAACACATTTTTCAAAATACAATTTGCAATAATCATCCAATGTTTTCACTTCATTTGAATTGAAAATACTAATATAGCTGTACACTTCGTCATTGTCTATAAACTCTTCAATTACCTCATGATCAAAATATTCTTCATCTACAATAGCATATTCGACTTCTTCAAACTTATAATATTCGTAATAAAGATATTGATCATTATCTTTAAAGAAGAAATAACTATAACCTTCGCTTATATCCTCATCATCACTATTTTTCCAGCTTTCTCTGAGTGAATATTTTCTATCGGTCTTATTGTACGTTTCCACTGTATAGGAATATAATTCTTCAGAATCTTCATACACATACCACCAATCCTTTCGTGTATAATCGCCCGTATATGCTTTCTCTTCTATCATGAAATCTCTCACGGTTGCAAACATCTCTGCTTGTGTTGGTCCTTTTTTATCATCATCAGATTTACAAGCAGATGCTGTTAAACAAAATGGCATAAGCACAAATATAATTAAACATAATGATCTTATCAAAAACTTTTTCATTTTTCCACATCCTCTTTCTTTTTTTGTTAAAACAATCATACCACATACCCCCCCCAGCCGTCAAACGATTTTTGCAGATTATTGACAAATTTTTCAATTCCAAATTTTCAAGTTGTCCACATTTTCTTCTAAATAATAAAAACCGAATTCGACTCGACATAGATTTTACAATTTTAATTTTTTGTGCTATTATATTTTTATGAAAGATTTACACATTCACACAAAGTATTCTGACGGAGAACTTGACGAGTTTGAAATCATTGAAGAAGTCGAAAAGAATAATATCAAAGAATTTGCCATTGCTGACCACGACACGATTGAAGGTAGCAAAAGAGTTTTTGATATTTTGAAAGGCTCAAATAGCGATCTCCTGTTTCACTCTGGCGTCGAATTGACATGCAGAGCCAACGATTATCTAAGCGGAATCAATATCCATCTTTTGCTTCAAGACTTTGATTATAATGATCCGAAAATTTTGAAAATAGTTGAAGAAATTTCTTCTTTGCGTCGCCAAAAGATTGAAAAAATGAAAAAATACGTTGAAAATGCATACAAAATTGACATTTCAGATGAAGAAGTTGATGCTTTGGCAAAAACAACAAACTCTTTTGGCAAACCGCATATGTATATGATTTTGCAAAACCATGGCGATTATGACCGAGAGGAATATTATGACATAATGGATGATTTTGACTCAAGAGAATATAAGCTCGACGCAACAAAAGTCATTTCATCTCTGAAAGATAACTGCAAGATTATCCTTGCTCACCCTGTCGAAATCATGGACGAGTATAATTTTGACATAGAGAATATTGACAAATTTGTTCAACATCTCAAAAATCTCGGTCTCACAGGTATTGAAACGCACCACAGTAATCAAACAAAACTTTTGCAAGAAGAATTGACAAAAATTGCAAAGAAATATAATCTGATTGAAAGTTTTGGCAGTGATTTCCACGGAGAAAACGTGAAACCCGGGCTCAAAATCGGTCAAATAGTTAAATTATAAGGAAAAATTATGAGATATTTAATGACAATTAGTTATGATGGAAAGAATTATTCTGGTTGGCAACGACAACCGAACGCCAATTCAATTCAACAAGAACTCGAAACAGCCATCAAAACACTAACAAAACAAGAAATAAATTGTGTCGCATCAGGAAGAACTGACGCCAAAGTTTCAGCTTACGCTCAAATGGTGCATTTTGATATTGAAAAGAAACTTGATGAAAACAAATTCATCTATTCAATCAACGGAATTTTGCCAGAAGATATTCGTGTGCTTGATATCAAGCCTACCACACTACACGCCAGATTTGACGCAAAGAGAAAAACATATATTTACAAAATGTACATTTCTCAAACTTCTCTTCCTCTTCAAAAAGATGCTTTGCAAATAAGCGAAAACCTTGATTTCAAAAGCATGAAAAAATTTATTAAGCTCATCAAAGGAACACACGATTTCGCCGGATTCCGTGCAAGTGGAAGCGAAACAGAAACAAGCGTTCGCACTATTTATTCCGCCAAGTTGAAAAGAGAAAACAATTATCTAAACTTTGAAGTCACAAGCAACGGTTTCTTATATAAAATGGTGAGAAATATTGTTGGTACAATACTGAAAATCGGCGAAAAGAAACTTGATTTATCCACAATCAAATCGACTTTATTCACCAAATTCAAAGCAACCTACACCGCCCCACCAGAATTCTTGTATCTCAAAAATGTAAAATATTAAAAAAAGCATTTATATAAATGCTTTTTTGTTTGTTTTAATTATAAAAAGAAACTTTATTATCAAACTCATATTCTTGCTCTGTTTCCTGTGATTTTTCAAGTGTAGCTTCTTTTATTTTATCAAAAAACTTTTTGTCACTTGGTAAGGTATTAAACATGTGGTTTCTAAATTCTTTTTCAGAAACAAATCCTTTATTCCTTGCCTCTTCCATTGTCATAACAATCGCTTGTTTTGTCTCTTCATCAATTATAAAACACTTATTATCCGCAAGCTCTGTATAATAGTGAGAGCACCCATTAATCTTCCTTCTATACTTCTTCATTGTACCATCTCTTTCTGGAAGCTCAAACTCTTCAATATGTTGCCCTTTAACTTTCTTGAATTCAAATTGTAAACCGTATCCAATCTCGCCTTCTCTTTTTCCGATTTGCACAGCTTTCCATTTAATATCTTTTGGCAATCCAGGATAATATTCTTTCATGTCAGAAATAACTAAATTATCCATTTTGCCTAAACTTTTAATAGAAATCGAAGTTTCTATTAAATCTCTTTCATCTTGCGATAACTTCTGATATTTTTCTTTGAATTCATCTGCAGATTTTCCCTTGTTGAAAGCATCTTTAATGGATCTCAAAGTTTCGTCAAAACTTGCGTTTTTATCTTTCTTTAACCCTAAAGAAATATGCATACCGCGATTATATTCACCCGCCGATGTTTCCAAACGCAAAACATCTTGTTGTGAATACAATCCAACCAAAATTTTTCTCAATGTTTTGTCATCGATTTTATCTGCGTAAAATGCTAGGCTTGGATAACCATTTCCTTCATGACCTGAACAACATCCAATTGTTTGAATTCCATTTTCCCACAAAAACACAAGAATTTCTTCCAATTCTTTAGAGCCTTCAGCAAACTCTTTAGCTTGTTCTTGCTTTTTTTCCAATGGAAGTTTTGTCAAATCATCAACGATAACATCTCCATAATTATTATACAATGCCATAAACACCTCTTTATTTATATTA
>JAZRUL010000068.1:0-6135 GCA_045652505.1 Candidatus Onthoplasma sp.
GTCACACAACTATTGGTGCAGGAAGAGTTGTTCCTTCTACTGCAAAAAAGATAAATGATGATATCCTGTCAAAAGAATTTTTCAAAAATCCAAAATATTTGAAGATAAAGAATTATTTAATTAAAAATAATGGAGATTTGCATCTTGTTGGGCTTATGAGTGATAACAATATTCACAGCAATCTCAACCATGCAATTGAGATTATCAAAGACCTTAATAGAGATGTCAAGAACATTTACATTCACTTTATAACTGACGGAAGGGATTCTGGCGTGCATGAAAGTGAACGATTTTTAGCAATTTTGAAAAAGAATATAAAAGGTATCAAAAATTGTGATATAGCATCTGTTATGGGTAGATTCTACCCTATGGATAGAGAGAACAATCTTGACAGAACAAAGAAAGCAATTGATGCAATGTTTTTGTCAAGAAATAAAATGGTTGATTCTGTTGAAGATTATCTGAGCGAGCAAATCAAAAAAGGTGTTCTTGATGAATTTATTCCTCCTGCATCCATAAAAACAAAAGAAGATTTTGAAATAAATAAAAACGATGTAATTTTCTTCTTCAACTTTAGAGAAGACAGATTGAGACAAATATGTGCAGAGGTGGACAAGTTGTCTGCAAAAATTGTCACAATGAGTGACGTGTCGACTGTTGATTCAGTTGTGCTTTATTCTTCAGAGCAGGTTAAAAATACATTAAGCGAATACCTTTCAAAATTGGGTAAAAAACAGATAAAAATTGCCGAAACAACAAAATATGCTCATGTGACATATTTCTTAAATGGCGGACGAGAAGAGCCGTTTGATCAGGAAGATAGAATTTTGATTGAGAGTCTGAAGGTTGACAATTTTGCAAAGACTCCAAAAATGAGAGCGGGCGAAATAACAAAACAAACCATGAGAGCAATCAAGAAAGATTACGACACAATTATAGTCAACTATTCAAATCCAGACATGATTGGACATACAGGAGATTATTCGGTGACACTCAAAGCGTTGGAATATGTTGATAAGTGTGTCAAGAAAGTTGTTGGGTTGGCTAGAAAGATGGGTTATAATATTTTGATCACGGCTGATCATGGAAATGCTGAAGAAATGAGAAATTCTGATGGAACTATCTCAACGTCACATTCTCTAAACAGGGTGATGGCTGTGGCGATCTCGGACAACGAAATAAAAATGAAAAAGTATGGAGAACTCAAAGATATTGCTCCAACACTTTTAGATTTGATGGGTGTAAAAAACAACCCTAAATTCGAAGGGAAATCATTGATCGAGAATAAGAGATAATCAATATAAAAATATTCTTGACAAAATGTGGTTAATTTGATAAAATAAGGATATGAATATGATGTTAAATATTTTTAAATCTTCATACTATCAAGTGGTTGATTGGATTCAACAAATGAGCGCGTTGTGGTTTGCAACAATTTGGCTATGTTTGTTGGCTAGTATTTTGTTCTTGATAGCGAATTTTTACAAGAAGTATAATGGTGAGCAGAAAAAATTTGAAAAAATTAGCTGGTTCATATTGGCTATACTTCTGATAGCAGTATTAGTATTCATATCATACACAAGAAATTAATAAAAATACTTGTCAATGTACTTTACTTATGATATAATAATTTAGTTTTGGAGGAAAAATGAGTTTCTTTTGTGCAACAATACCGACTTGGGTGAGTGAAACACTCCCAATATTTGAAAGAATTTGCTTGGTTGTTTTGGCATTATTGGCTTTGACACTTATTGTATTGGTTTTCATGCAAATCACAGGCGGAAGTGAAACAAGCAATGCAATTACAGGCAACAAGGATAGTTATTATTCTTTGAACAAGTCAGGTTCCCGTGAAGGAAGAATCACACGTATGGTGTATATAATAGTTGGTTTGATCGCATTATTCAGCATTATTTACTTTGTTTTGTTGAAAATACCATCATTATATTAATTAAGTCTCGATTGAGACTTTTTTTATCATCTTTTTCGAAATTTATTAGAAAAAGTCTCTGATTTAAAATTAATTAAGAAAGTCGAACGAATAGAAAAATGCAATTTTTTATAAAAATTTTATTAGATTAAATAGTTAATTGCTATTTTTCTTTTTTTTTGATAGAATATAACCATGGATATAGTCAAAACAATACGAGAAAATCTATTGATTCATTACACTCTTGATGAATTGGCTGATAGGCTCAAAGAGATTACTGGAGAAGATCTAAGTAAGGTTAAAGCTCAGGTCAACACACTGATTAGTGATGGAATCTTATTTTTGGATAATAACAGGATCAGTATATCTGCTGATCGTGGTTTTTTGCCTGCCAAATTGATTCTCAACAAAAAGGGATATGGTTTCGCTCAAGTGAAAAACATGAACGATATTTTCATACCAGCTTATGCAATCAATGGTGCTTTCAACAATGATGATTGTCTGATCGAGATAACAAATTGGAAAAGCGAAGAATCAATTGAAGGAAGGGTTGTAAGAGTTTTGAGAAGAAATACTACACATGTTGTTGGAACTTTTATTGACGCGAAAGGCAAGACTTTGGTCTATCCGGATGATAGTCGCATTCCGACAGTCAAAATTGCAAAAGGTGAGAGTATGACTGCTCAAAACAACGATAAGGTTTGGGTTGAACTTGACAGCGAAATTTTGACAGATAATATGATGCGAGGTCATGTGGTGGAGATTTTGGGCAAGGCCAATACTCCAAAAGCAGAACAACTTGCAATTATTCGTTCGTTCAATTTGGATGATAGATTTGATCCTGCAACATTGAATCAAACAAAAACAATCAACCAAAAAGTTAATTTGAAAAATTACAAAGATAGAGAAGATTTTACTGGTCAAAGAGTAATCACAATTGACGGCGAAGATGCCAGAGATTTTGATGATGCGTTGGCGGTCGAAAGGACCGAAAATGGATATACACTTTACGTTCATATCGCTGATGTGAGTGAATATGTGACAGAAAATTCTCCACTTGACAAAGAAGCCTATCGTAGAGGAACAAGCGTATATTTTCCCAATATGGTCATTCCAATGCTTCCAAAAGAATTGAGCAATGGAATTTGTTCGCTTAAAGAAAATGAAAACAGATTGACACTTAGTGTGAAAATCAGTTTAGACAAAAATGCAAAGGTTATCGGATATGATATAAAAGAAGGAATCATTAGAAGTAGCCATAGAATGACATATACAGAAGTCGAAAAGATTTTGCTTGGCGATGAACTTTTGATTGAAAAATATAACGATGTCTATGATGATATATTGGCATACAAAGAGATTAGTGAGAAACTAAAAACAATCAGAAAAAATCGTGGCGAAATGAGATTCAATATCCCAGAACCATTTATTCTTGAAAATGAAAATGGTGAGATAATTTCTATCGAAAAGCGTATTCAAGACGATTCTCATGAGATCATTGAAAGTCTTATGATATTGACCAACGAGTGTGTGGCTGAAAAATTCTTCAAGATGCAAATACCTTTTGTTTATCGTGTGCATGAAAAACCAGACAGTATGAAGGCTGGCAATATTTCAAAATTGCTCAACAATCTTGGTGTTGCCAATTCTCTTGATGAAGAATACGAAAAACCAGAAAATTTCCAAAAGGTTTTGGACAAACTCAAAGATAGTCCAAAGGAAGAATTTTTATCAAAACTTATACTTCGTGCTATGATGAAGGCGAGATATGACGAGAGTTGTCTTGGACATTTCAGTTTGGCAAGTCAGTATTATTGTCATTTCACAAGCCCAATCAGGCGTTATCCTGATCTTATGATTCATAGGATTATAAAAAACTATTTAAGAGGTGTGCCAATCCTTGATTTGAAATTGAGATTCAAGGATATAGTTGAGCGAGCAAGTATTCACTCGAGTGAAACAGAGAAAAATGCAGACGATGCAGAGCGTGCTGTTGATGACTACAAAAAATGTGTGTATATGGGAAAATTCCTTGGCGAAACCTTCAATGCTGTTGTTTCTGGCGTGCAGGAATTTGGCATATTTGTAGAACTAAGCAATGGAATTGAAGGGTTGGTTCGAATTGAAAGTTTGCCAGAAGACAACTATACTTATGATCAGGCAACAATGAAGATTTTTGGCTCAAACCACAACTATACAATTGGTGATGAAATTGAGGTTCAATTGTCAAATACAAACCCACAACTCAGACAAATTGACTTTGTTTTGCCGGGAGTAATTCAGACTCAAAAAGTTATCAAAAAGAAAGATGACAAGAAAAAATCAAAATCTAAAGGCAAAGAAAAAAGAGCAAAACATGCCAAAAACTACTATGAGTTTGAATATAGGAAGTCGAGCAAAAGAAAAAGTAAGAAATCGAGCAAGAGAGGTAGAAGATGAAATTGATGGCTGAGAACAAACGTGCAAGGTTTGAATATGAACTTTTGGATACTTATGAGGCAGGTGTGGTGCTTTCCGGAGATGAAATAAAGTCAGTAAGGCTTGGTCACTTGTCGATAGTTGATTGTTATGCTTATATCAAAGATGGCGAGTGCTTTTTGCGAAATTCGTTCATCAAACAATATTCAAATTCTTATGATGCTGGCAGATACGGAGACAACAGCAGAAGAGACAGAAAACTTTTGCTTCACAAAGATGAAATAATCAAAATCAAGAAGAAAATCGAAACCGAACATCTGACCCTTGTTCCAACAAAAGCATATTTTGAAGGGAGTAATTTGAAGGTCGAAATTGCAATAGCTCGCGGAAAGAAACTCTATGACAAACGAGAAACTTTGAAAAAGAAAGACATAGAGAAAAAATTGAAAATGAAGGATTAAGTATGAAGGAAGTTGAAAAAATATCTATAAAATTGAACTCTTTGGACGACGCATACTCTCGTTTTTCCACAAATGATGACAAAGGGCTTGATGGAGAACTTGCATCTCATGTGTTGGATCGCGCAGACGACGTGTCAATAAAAACTGATTTGCAAATAAATGTCAATGTTGACAAAGAACATACACAAGAAGAGAAAGATATTTTTAAAAGCGTTTTTGCAAATCATTTTGCAAGACGTGTTAAAGAAGAAAAAAGAAGTATTTTAAAGAAATATTTGATTTCTAGCATAATGCTGGTCATAGGAATAATGTTGACTGTTATTTTCAGAACAATACCAGAAAAATTCTTTATGTTTGAATTTGTTGTTGAAATTGGAGCATGGGTTTTCATCTGGGAAGCAGTGTATGTTTTTGCATTCAATATTCCCTTTTCGCATACAAAAAGCATTTATTACAAAAAATTGATGAACGCCAATATTTTGTTTGAAAAAAACAACAAAAAGAAATAAAAAAGCATAAAAACACCTTCTATTTAGGTTTTTTCAATTTTTCTGACCAAATAATGACCAATATTTAAGAAATAACAATATTTAGTATTAAAAACAAAGAAAAAAGCCACCAAATCTGGTGGTTTTTTCATTTGGTGGATCAAGTTAAACGTTCGTCGAAAAAACAATTTTGTTAATATACTTTGACAGAGTAAATTGTTTTTATGTATAATTAAAAAGAGGTTGTAATGGAAAAAGTAGATTTATTAATTAATAAAGTAAAAGAAAAAATTATTCATATGTTTAAGGGAGAAATGAGTGGTCATGACCTTGAACATCTTGAAAGAGTTTTAAAACATGCAACGAATTTACAATCTAAAGAAGGTGGAGACTTGGTAGTTATATCTATTGCTTCTTATATTCATGATATGCATAGGATTTTATCAAATCAAAATGGAGTTTATGTTTCTCCAGTTGAGAGTCTCCAGTTGATTTCAGAATTAATTGAAGATTTAGATATTGAAGAGAAACAAAAAAAGAAAATATTATCAGCAGTGGAACATCATGAAGATTACAGTTTTAAAGGTGTTAGAAAAAATAAAAAAGAGATTGAAATAAAAATAGTACAAGACGCTGATAATTTAGATGCAATTGGAGCTGTAGGGCTTGTGAGAACTATAAAATTTGGAATAAAATACAATAGGGAAATGTTTGATAAAAATATTCCTTTGTATCAAAACGACTACAAAGAGGGGATGCAAGACACATCTACAATTCATCATATTTATAATAAGTTGATTAGATTAGGTTTGTCTATGAATAAGTCGGATCGTAGCCA